>CALXPP010000006.1 GCA_944390345.1 uncultured Clostridia bacterium | reverse complement strand
CTTAAAAACAACATCTTTAAAAAAAGCACTAATTAAATTAGTGCTTCGTGTGAACGAAGTTCACATTTGTTCTAAAATTACATAATCTACATAAAAAATCTATTAAAATAAAAACAAATAAAAAAATGTGAAAAAATTCTTAAAAGTATTGACTTTACTGTTTTTTCTACATATAATATCACTAAGCTCTAGGAGGAACAGTTTTAATGGCAAACAAAGAATATTACTCTTTTAAAAGTAAATATGAAGATATACCTGATGAAGAAATAATTAAGTTAATCAAATTAGGCGATAAAAATGCACTTAATTATTTACTAGAAAAATACAATGATATTGTAAATATGAAAGCAAACAAATTCTTTATAATTGGTGCAGAAAAAGAAGATATGGTACAAGAAGGAATGATTGGCTTATATAAAGCTATAAAATCTTTCGACACAGAAAAACAAAATTCTTTTAAAACTTTTGCGAATTTATGTATTGAAAGACAATTAATTACAGCTATTAAAACTTCTAATAGACAAAAACATATACCACTTAATTCATCTTTTTCCTTGAATACATCAGCTTACAACGAAAATGATGAAACTTCTATTATGGAAATACTAGATACAAAACTTGTAGAAGATCCTTTAGAGACAATAACAAAAAAAGAGTATTTTGCAGATGTAGAAAGTAAAATAGATAAAAACTTAAGTGATTTTGAAAGACAGGTTTTAAATTTTTATATTCAAGGAGATTCTTATATAAACATTGCAAATAAATTAGCTTCTCCAGTTAAAGCAATAGATAATGCAATACAAAGAATTCGTAAAAAAGCAATTAAATGTATTTCAGAAGATGAGGATAAATAAGCCCTCTTAGCTCAGGTGGTAGAGCACTTCCTTGGTAAGGAAGAGGTCGTCAGTTCAAGTCTGATAGTGGGCTCCAAAACTTAAATAAAGCATATAGCTTAAATATTTTAGAAAGGATAAAAAATGAAAATAGGAATAGTTGGACTTCCAAATGTTGGAAAAAGTACATTATTTAATAGTATTACAAAAGCTGGCGCAGAATGTGCAAATTATCCTTTTTGTACAATAGAACCAAATGTTGGTGTTGTAGCTGTTCCAGATGAAAGAATAGATAAATTAGCAGAAATCTACAAACCTCAAAAAGTAACAAAAGCAGTAGTAGAATTTGTTGATATAGCAGGTTTAGTAAAAGGTGCTAGTAAGGGCGAAGGTTTAGGAAATAAATTTTTATCTCATATAAGAGAAGTAGACAGTATATTAGAAGTAGTGCGTTGCTTTGAAGATTCAAATATAGTGCATGTAGATGGTTCTGTCTCACCAACAAGAGATATAGATACTATTAATTTAGAACTAATTTTTGCAGATATAGAAACAGTAGATAAAAGATTAGAGAGAGCAAAAAAACTAGTAAAGGGAGATAAAAAATATCAATTCGAAATAGATACTTTAGAAAAAGTAAGAAATGTTTTAGAAGAAGGAAAATCAGCTAGGACATTAAGCTACACAGAAGAAGAAAAAGAAGTATTAAAAGATTGCTTTTTACTAACTCAAAAACCTATAATGTATGTAGCAAATATTTCAGAAGAAGATTTAGCAAATCCAGATAAAAATGAGAATGTAAGGAAAGTAAAAGAATATGCTAAAACAGAAAATGCTGAAGTAATACCACTTTGTGTTAAAATAGAAGAAGAATTAAGTTCTTTAGAAGAACCTGATAAAAACGAAATGCTAGAAGCGTTGGGATTAGAAGAATCAGGTCTAGATAAACTAATAAAAGCAAGTTATAATTTGCTAGGACTTATAAGCTTTTTAACAGCTGGTGAACCAGAAGTTAGAGCTTGGACTATAAAAAAAGGCACTAAAGCACCACAAGCAGCAGGAAAGATTCATTCAGATATAGAAAGAGGATTTATAAAAGCTGAAGTAATATCATTTAAAGATCTAACAGAAAAAGCTAATAATTCAATGGTACAAGCAAAAGAAAAAGGACTAGTTCGCTCAGAAGGAAAAGAATATATAATGCAAGATGGAGACATTGTTTTATTTAGATTTAATGTATAAAGCTTGATGTATAGTATTTTCCATATTTTGACAACTGTTACATATTTGTAATAAAAAATATGTAGAAAAAACTTGCAAAGAAAAAAGTTTATGTTATAATAAATGTAGATGTATAAAAAAAGAGAATTTAATAATAATATTTTTAGGAGATTAAGGTGATGATGATGAGAAAAAAGAAAATTTTATTAAGTTTAGTAGTTTTAGCAGTATTAACTGTATTATTTGGAAGTATAATAAGTGATGCAACAGAGATTACTACAGGTTCTGGAAATACAACAGGATCAGTTACAGTTACAGCAAGTAACACTGGAAACAATACAGGTTCTGTAACAATAAATCCAACAAATGTAGGAGCAAACAGAAATACAACTAATACAAATACAAATGCAGTAAATTCAACAGTTAGCACATATAGTAGTAATTCTTCAAACACAAATTCTAACACAGCAAACACAGGATTACCTTATGCTGGTGCTGGAAATATAATGGGAGCAATTGTGCTAGGTTTAGTTTTTGTAGGTTCTGCAGTATATGCTTACAAAAAAGTAACAGATTATAATGTATAAAATTTTATGTAATAAATTTAGATTAAAACTGATGCTATAAGCATCAGTTTTTTTATGCTAAAAAGAGTTTAAGAGAAACTATAAGTAAATTATTAAATAATATTATGAAAATAAAATATAAAAATATATGGCAATTTACTTGAATTTATAAAGAAACCTTGATATAATAAAACAAATTTTAAAGATGTACAAAAGATGCAAATAAAAGCTTTATTTGTGTCTTTTTTTATATAAGCAAATTTTTGCATAAAATTAATTATGGAGTAGATAGATGGAAGAATTAGATTTAAAAGAATTATTAGCTTTATTTGGGAAGAAAAAATGGATAATTTTATTAATAGTATTAATAATTACAGCTATAGGTTTGGTTTATAGTTTCTATTTTATTGAACCAAAATATGAGTCTTCTACAACTTTAATTTTAGGTAGAATAAATGCATCTTCTGAAAATGGAGATGTATTAAATGATGGCGAAGAAATAACTCAATCAGAAATTAGCATAAATTCAAACTTAGTTGCTACTTATAGTGAGCTTATAAAAAGTAAGACTTTAATTCAAAAAGTAATCGATAATTTAGGTTTAGACTTAAGTGAGCAAGCTGTTAGAAATTCAATTACTGTTAGCAGAATTTCAGAAACAGAGCTTATAGAAATTAAAGTAAGAAATAGTGATATGAATTTAGCAAGTGAAATTGCAAATGAAATTGTAGTAGTTTTTTCAGAAAAAATAGAAGAAATTTACAACATAAGCAATGTTTACATAATAGACAGAGCAGTTCCGGCAGAAGCACCATATAATATAAATCATATAAAAGATATAGGTATTTCTATAACTATTGCAGTAATTATATCTATTGGATATATTTTAATAATACATTTATTAGACAATACAATTAAGAATGAAAATGAGATTGAAAAAGTAATTGGTTTAAAGAATTTAATTAATATTCCTTTAGAAAAAGAGAAGGGAAAAAAAGAAAGTCAAAATGAATTAATTACTTATCAAGACTCGAAATCAATAGTATCTGAAGCTTTTAGAACTTTAAGAACTAATGTGCAATTTTCTAATACAAATGCAAAAGAAGGAAAAACTTTTTTAGTATCTAGCTGTTTTCCTTCAGAAGGAAAAAGTTATGTGTCTGCTAATTTGGCAATAACATTTGCACAAATAGGAAAAAAAGTTATATTAGTTGATGCAGATATGAGAAGAGGAAGACAATCTAAAGTTTTCAAAATTCCAAATTGTATTGGACTTTCAAACTATATATCTAATTTAGATGAAAATGGACTAGAAATAAATTATGAATTAAATAAATTTATACATGAAACTAGTATTTCAAATTTAAATTTAATTACAGCAGGAACAGTTCCACCAAATCCAGCAGAATTATTAGCTTCTGGTAAATTTTCAGATTTAATAGAAGAATTAAAAAAATATTATGATATTATAATTTTTGATGGAGCTCCTATTATACCAATTACAGATTCATTAATACTAGCTAGAATGTTGGAGAGTACAATTTTGGTAGCTTTATATAATAAAACTAAAAAAGAGGATTTACTAAAAGTAAAAAATGATATAGAAGCAGTTGGCGGAAAAATAATAGGAACTTGTATTAATTGTGTACCTGTAAGTTCTTCAAAGAAGAATTCTAGATATTATTATTATAAAGAAGATAGTGAAGTAAATAAAAAGAAAAAAGTAAAAATAAGAGATATTTTTTTAAAATTCTATAGTTTAATAGTTTTAAAAATAAAAAAGTTTATTAATAAGATTAAGGAACTAACAGGGAAAAATAAAATACCAAGACTTCCGGCTTCTAAACCAAAAATGGTTTCTATTGAAATAAAAGCTAAAAATAGTAATTTTGATAAACCATTAGAAATTGTAAAGCAAAAGGAAAAAGATTTTAAAGAAATATCTCAAAAACAATTAAATAATCAAAAATTAGACACAAAATTAGAAGAAGTAGAAATTTTAAACAAAAAAGCATTAAAAGAAAAAAGGCTTGAAGAAAAGGAAAAGCAATTAAAGCAAAAAGAAGAGGAAAAGAAAAAGCAAGATGAATTAGAGCAAAAAGAAAAACAAGAAAATTTAGAACAAATCCAAAAAGAAGAAGTAGAAAAAGAACAAAAAAGAAAAGAAAAAATAGAAAACAAAAAGAAAATTTTAAAAGAAGGTTTAAGTAAAGTAAAAAATAAAATTACTCAAAATTTTGAAAAGATAGAAGAAAAATTTAAAGTTTTTTATAAAAAAAGCAAAGAAAATTATGATATATTCTTAGAAAAACAAGCTAAGAAAAAAATAGAAAATGAAGAAAAAAAAGAAAAGCTTTTAGAGGAAAAAAAGATACAAAAAGAGGAATTAAAAAAGATTAGAGAAACACATTTAGAAGAACAAAAGAAGATGAAAGAAGAAAAACAAGAAAAACTAAAACTGGAAAAAGAGGAACAAAGAAAACAAAAAGAGGTAGAGCAAGAAAAACTAAAACAAGAAAGAGAAGAACAAAGAAAGCAAAAAGAAATAGAGCAAGAAAAATTAAAGTTAGAAAGAGAAGAAGAAAAGGCAAAAGAAAAGGAAGAAGCAAAATTAACAGATGAATATATAGAAGAAAACTTATATCCTAAGACTAAAAATACAAAATTATTCTAAAATGTAGCTCGAGAAACTACAAAAATGTAGAATTTTCGAGCTTTTTAATATTTTCTAAAATTTATCACAAAATATTGAATTTTAAGTAATATATAGATATAATAATAAAAGCAAAATATTTGCAAATTGGGAGGATACTATGAGAAAATATTTTGGTACAGATGGTATTAGGAGAATAGCTAATACTGAACTTACGCCAGATTTAGTGTTTCGTGTTGCAAAAGCAGGTGCTTATGTACTTTCAAAACACTCTGACCATACACCTAGCATACTAATAGGTAGAGATACAAGGATATCTGGAACTTTAATAGAAAGTGCAATGACAGCAGGTTTTTTAAGTTTTGGCGCAAATGTAAAACTACTTGGAGTTATGCCTACTCCAGTTGTAGCATATTTAACGAAAAAATTAGGAGCAGATGCAAGTGTGGTTATATCTGCTTCACATAATACTTTTGAATTTAATGGTGTAAAATATTTTAGTAATAAAGGAATGAAAATCCCTGATGAAATAGAAGAAGAAATTGAAGAAATCTTAGATTCCGATAAGCTTTCTGAAATGGTTGCTGTATCAGATAAAATCGGAGTGGCAGAAAATGCTACAGAATATATAGAAGAATACATAAATTTTATAAAAGAAATTTTTAAAGAGGATTTTAAAAATTTACCCAAAGATTTTTGTGTAGGCATAGATGTAGCAAATGGAGCAACTTATAATTTAGCAGATAAAATTTATAGCACTTTAGGAATTCCACACAAAATTATAAATAATAATCCTAATGGAATTAATATAAATGAGGCTTGTGGTTCTACTCATATAGAAGCTATAGAAGAATTAGTAAGAAAAGAAAATCTAAGCTTAGGTATTGCTTATGATGGAGATGGAGACCGTTGTTTAGCTGTTGATGAAAAGGGAAATTTATTAGATGGAGATATAATAATGGCAATACTTGCAAAATATCTAAAAAATAAAAATTCCTTAAAAAAAGATACTGTAGTTGCAACCGTAATGAGTAATTTAGGGTTGAATAAATTTATGGAAAAAGAGAAAATTAACTTTAAGCAAACAAAAGTTGGAGATAGGTATGTATTAGAAGAAATGCTAAAAAACGGATATAATCTAGGAGGAGAACAATCAGGGCACATTATTTTACTAGATTACAATCCTACTGGAGATGGTATACTTACTTCACTTATGCTAATAAAAGCTATTTTAAACGAAAAGAAAAAAGCTTCAGAAGTTAAAGAGATAATAAAGATATATCCACAAGTACTAGTAAATGCAAAAGTATCTAATGAAAAAAAATATAGTTATGAAGAGGATAAGGAGATAAAAGAAAGTATAAATGCTTTGGAAAAAGAATTTTCAGGAAATGGAAGAGTACTTATAAGACCTTCTGGAACAGAGCCCAAAGTAAGAGTTATGCTGGAAGGAGAAAATCAAGAATATATCACTGAAAGAGCAGAAAAAATAGCTAAGCTATTAGAAGAAAAATTAAAATAAAATAAAGGAGGAAGATATGGCTGAGAAAAATACAAACACAGCATTAGGATTAATTGAGCAATCTTTTATAGCAGCACTTGCTTGGGACAAATCTAACAATTTAAGGAATTATGGAGGAATTATAGATACTAAGAATATTTGTACTTTATCTGATTATTTGAGCAACAATAGATTAGATCATCCAGTATCTCAAGATGTAATAGATAGTCATTACAACAAAAGAACTTATGTAATACCGATAGATGTAACTAGAGGAGATGGTAGTTCTTTTAAAATGAATTTGGTGGTGGATAAAACAGGAAAAGATTTAGCAGCAATAGCTTTAACTATTGATGGAAAAGAAGCACCAGAATCTTTTAGATTGGCAGATGATTTGCAAGAAAAACTTAAAGCTAATAAAGATGTTTTAGGCAAAGTAATAAACCAAGGAGAAATAGATAGGGTTTTAGATGTTAAAACTCTAGATGAATTGGCAGAAAAAAATGCAAAGGGAGAAAAAATCGTTGCAGATAATCCTAAGGAAGCTTTAGAAGAATTAAAAGAAAAAAACAGTGATATACAGGTAGAAGAAGAGGAATTGTCTAAAGAAGATGAAGAAAAAGAAGAAGACAAAAATGATGAAATTCCAGCAGAATATAAAGGAAAAATAGATGAAGCTTGTGAAAAAGCTGGTGTGAAGCGTTCAATGCTTAAAAATGTAATGTTTGTTAGAAATCCAAAATCTATTACTAATTCTATTGAAGATGAAAGCTTAAAAGAAAATGGGGAAGAAATAGTAGTACTTCAATTAAAAGGTGGAGTAGAAAAGAGCAAGAATATTTTAGTTCAAGGGGATAAAGTAGATAAGACAGGTAGATATGACGAAGAACTTACTAGAAGGATGGATTCAAGTAGTAAATTTGGTGCTACTGTAGAAAATGCAGAAGTAGAAACAAATGAACTTTTTATTGAATACGAGATGGCAGATGGAGATGTTGTTCAAATTAATCTTGATGAAGAACCTATTAATTCTAGATTATCAGATTTAGAAAAATTAGAGACAACGGAAAAGTTAAAAGCTATTAGAGAAGAATGGATAAGCAATATCAAATCAGCAAAAGATAGTGAAGAAGTAGCAAGTGCTTATGAGAATGCAATTATGGCAATGGCTGCTTTAGAAAGAGAGACTGGGATTGAATTAGAACCAATTCAATTTGAGATGGATATGGAGCAAGAAGATGCAGAGGAATATATGGAAGAAAAGGAAGATCAAGAAGAAAAAGATGATGGATATGGTGGCTATATAGACCATTATGGAAGAAATCTTGAAGATGGAAGAGAGTAGATTAATAAATAAAAAGTACAAAGGAGAAAGATTATGGAAACTTTACCAGCTATAGCAGTAATATTAATAGTAACTGCTCTTACAACACTAATGATTATTTTAGGAAGAAAGATAGAACAACCAATTATACCAGGAATAGCAACTATTGGAAATTTAGCTTTTTTAATATATCACTCTATGACATTGGATAACTTACCTGCTTTCGAAAAAAGCTTAATAACAACAGAGTACAATTATTTAGTAATAGGTTTTGTTTTATTATTAGTGAGTTTTATAAGCTTTTTATGGGTGGACGATATAGTAGCTAAAAAGAAAAACAAAAAAAGTTATGATGATAGTTTATCTTGGTTTTGGGATAAAATCTAAATATAGGAGAGGATTTTTATGGACAAAAAGAATATATTAATAGGAGGAGCTTGGCCTTATGCCAATAGCTCTCTCCATTTAGGTCATATTGCTGGACTAATTTCAGGAGATGTTTTAGCAAGATATCATCGTTTAAAAGGGGATAATGTACTATATGTTTCTGGTTCAGACTGTCATGGAACACCAATTACAGAAAGAGCAAGAAAAGAAAAGGTAAATCCTAGAGATATAGCAGGAAAATATCATGAAGAATTTAAAACAATGTTTAAAAAATTGCAATTTTCTTATGATTTATATTCAAAAACAGATAATGATTATCATAAAGAAAAGGTAAAAAAGATTTTCCGCAGACTTTACGATAATGGATATATATATGAAAAAATAGAAAAGCAAGCCTTTTGTGAGCATTGTAATCGTTTTTTATCAGATAGGGAGATTTTATTAAACTGCCCAGAATGTGGTGCTGAAACTAAAGGAGATCAATGTGATAATTGTCTTCATATACCAACAGTTGAAGAACTAAAAAAAGGCACTTGTATAGAGTGTGGTTCTAAAATTTCAGAGAGAGATAATAAGGTTTTATATTTAGCTTTATCTAGATTTCAAAAGCAAATAGAAGATCATACTAAAGAAGTAAATAGTTCTTGGAGAGTTAATGCTAGAAATGAAACAGAAAAATATTTAAAACAAGGTTTAAAAGATAGAGCTGTTACTAGAGACTTAGACTGGGGAGTTGAAATACCAGTTGAAGGCTATGAAGATAAAAGAATGTATGTATGGATAGATGCAGTTCTTGGATACTTAACTAATACTATGAAAATTTGTGAAGAAAATGGTACAGATTGGGAAGAATTTTGGAAAGAGGGACATAATAATAAGATTTATATGTGTCATGGAAAAGACAATATAGTATTTCATAGTATTATTTTAAATGCCTTGCTTTTAGGTCAAGAGGATAATTATCATTTAGTAGATACAATAGTTTCTGCTGAGTATTTGAATTTTAATGATCAAAAATTTTCTAAGAGCAAAGGTATTGGAATGACAGCTTTGGAAGCTCTAGAAATTTATGATGCAGATTCTATAAGATATCATTTAATTTCAAATGGACCAGAAAAAAAAGATACAAACTTTACTATAGAAGACTTTGAAAATACGCATAACGGTGAGATTTTAAATAAATTTGGAAATTTAGTAAATCGTACTTTAAGATTTAAAGGATTACAAGAAATTCCAGCAGGAAATATGGATAAAGATATAGAGTTAAAGATAAAAAATACTTATAAAGAAGTAGGACAAGCAATTGAAAATCTTGAATTTAGACTTGCAGTAGAAAAAATAATGGAGTTAGTAGAAGAGGCTAATAAGTATTATGATTCTAGTGAGCCTTGGATAGCTAAAAAAGAAGATTTACAAAAATTTAATAATATTATTTATACTTGTAGTACAATAATTGCAAATTTATCAAACTTATTTGAACCAATTATGCCAACTGCTTGTGAAAAAATAAGGAAATACCTAAATATAGAAAAAGGAAATTGGGAATATATCGAAGCAAAAAAAGGTTTAAAATTAGAAAACATAGAGCCTTTATTTACAAGAATTGAGAAAAAATAGCTAGAAAGGAAATAAAAAAGGATAAGTGAAATGGGAAAATTATTTGTAATAGATGGAACAGATGGAAGTGGTAAACAAACACAATTTAAAAAATTGCAAGAGAGATTAACAAAAGAAGGAATAGATTACAAAACAGTTTCCTTCCCAAATTATGATAGTCCATCTTCAAGTTTAGTAAAAATGTATTTGTCTGGAGAATTTGGAGAAGATCCAAATTCTATAAGTCCATATATTGCTTCTACTTTTTATGCGGCAGATAGATATGCTACTTTTAAAAAAGGTTACCAGGACTATTACAATAAAGGTGGAATAATATTGGCAGATAGATATACTACAGCTAATATGGTACATCAAGCAGGTAAAATATCAGAAGAAAAAGAAAGAGAGAAATTTTTAAATTGGCTTTTTGATTTAGAGTTTAATTTATATGGATTGCCAAAGCCTTCTCAAGTATTTTTCTTAAATATGCCAATAGAAAAAGCAATTAAGCTAATGGAAAACAGAGAAAATAAATTTTCTCATACACAGGTAAAGGATATTCACGAGAGAAATCCTAAATATTTAGAAGAAAGCTATAAAGCTGCGTGTAGTTTAGTAGATAAATATAATTGGAATGAAATTAAATGTGTAAACAAAGAAGGCAAAATAAAAACTATTGATGAAATACACGAAGAAATATTTAAAATAGTGAAAAAGGAATTAAATTTAGAGTGAATAGAAAAAAAATAGGATTTTTTGGTGGATGTTTTAATCCTGTAACAATAGCTCATATTAATTTAATAAAAAAAGCAATAGAAGAATGTAGTTTAGATGAAGTATATTTTGTTCCAATGAACGACTACTATAAAAAATCTCGGCTTAATTTCTGCTGAAGAAAGATATAAGATGCTATGTTTAGCATTAGAAGATGAACCAAAGATGCAAGTTACAAAAATTTTAATAAATATAAATAAACCTACTAGTGCTATAGATACTTTTAGACTAATAGAAGAAAAGTATAAAGATTCTGATAATTATTTTATAATGGGTTCTGATAATTTTTATAAAATTAAAAATTGGAAAGAAAGTGAAGAACTTAAAAATAATTATAAATATATAATTCTAAATAGGGAAAAAGATAAAAAAATTACAACTAGTATAGAAGATAATGAAATGAAAAATATTAGTTCTAGCCTAGTTAGAAAAAAAATAAAAGAAGGAAAAGATATTAAAACTTTAGTACCTGAAAAAGTTGAAAATTATATATTTAAAGCTAATCTATACAAATAAAAGTTTAATTTACAAGGGAGAAATATGAAAGGAAAATTTGTTAATATATGTATTGGTCTTTTAAATATATTGTTTAGTATATTAGTAATTGTATTTACAAGTATTGTGCCACAAGACATAACTTTACTTACAGTTCAAGAGACAGAGGTAAGAAACTACTTGTTAATTGCAATTTATATTATTATGTCTGTACTAGTATTTATTAATTTAATAGAATACTTTATACATAAAAAGAATGGAGACCTAAAAACAGGATATTTGTTTTCTATATTTATATTAAGTTTTATTTTTATTAAGGAACCAGTAATAGCAGCGTTTACTTTGATATCTGGAGTTTTTATTATAGTAAAAAGCGTTAAAGAAAATTTAATAGAAACTAATAGTATGGCAGCAATATCTATTATAATTTTACTTTCAGCTAGTATGGTTTTAGTAATATTATTAAGTATTTTTTATAGTCAAATAGGAGAATATATAAAAAACAAAGAAAATGAAAATGAACTTGCTTATAAAGAGGATTATTTTAAATATGTAACAGAATTAGAAGGATATGATGAGCCATATATAAATGTTAAAAGAGATGGAAAATATGGTTATATAACACCTTCTGGAAATGTAGTTATAAATTTTGAATATGATTATGCGAGTCCATTTGTTAATATAGTTATGTATGACAAAAACTTTGCAATAGCTTTAGTTTGCCAAGATGGAAGATCAATTGTAATATTAAAAAATGGTAGAAAAGTATTAACTTATAGATCTGAATCATCAGATGAAAATTACGAAGCAAAAATAAAAGAACTGGAAGATATGTATAAAAATACTTTTAAACAAACAGGTGAAATGCAAACAGAAATAAATAAAATAGATAATAATATCGCAAAGATTCCAGTATATGTAGAAACAGGTGAAATAGATTATACTTATAGATATGATTACAATGTAGACTATGATTTAATAGTAACAAAATCTAGTATGGGACTTGGAGATAAATATGAACTTGCAAGAAAAGATAATTTAGATATTCGTATAGAATTAGAATGTGATGCAATAGCTTATGATGAAAATTATGCCTATATTTTTAGTAATGGAACAATACCTTTTTATGATATAGATAAAAGGGAACAAGGTTGGTTTACAGGCTATGGAAAAAAAGTTACTATGTCTGGAAAAGCTCAGATATTGGATTTTGTTGATGATAAAATTTTAATAAGAAATTACAACAATCATACTGTATACTTTATTGATAATAAGGGTAATATATTATCTGAAATCTATAAAGATATCTATATTTCACAAGATAGGTATATAGTAAAAGGAGAAAACAATAAATATAAAGTAATTGGAAAAGATTTTCAAAAAGTCTTTGAAAATGAATATGATGTTATAGATCCATATTTAATTAATTATGGCCTATATATAGTTGCTGATACTTCAAATGCTATTGACTTTAATACATTTGGCTATGCCAAAATGAATTTTTCTCTATTAAACTATAATGGTGAGGTTATATTAGATAATATTGAGCAAATCTATGGTAATTTTTATAAAATATCAACAGATAGATCAATGAATTATGCAACTAGATATACAAATTTCTTAGATGAAATAAAGGATATTGAATATGATTTCGTAGGGGATAATTTTTATAGTGAGTATTAAAAATAGTTAACTTATAAATTAAATAAGTCAAATCAATGATGTTTTATTTAAATGCTAGTATGAGATTTTAAAAAAAGCAAATAATAGAACTATAAGCTTAAAAGCTTAATTTTAAGTAGAAAGGAGCTTATTTAATATGGGAAATCAAAAAATTAATTGTACAGTAGGTAGTTGTAGATATCATTCTAATCAAAATACTTGCGAATTGCAACAAATAAATGTAAAGGCTTCTAAAAATTGTTCTTCTGGAAAAACAGAAGAATCAGAATGTGGAAGTTATATAACAAAATAATTTTTCATAAAGCTACAAATTATTGTAGCTTTATTTTTTGAAAATAGTAAAATATATTAATTGCTATTTAACAATTTGTTTATAAAATTTACTTGACTTTGAAATATAAAAGAAATAAAATAAGCGTATAGGTAAATATCTAAAATAAAGGAGGAATTTATTATGCCACTAGTAACAACTAAAGAAATGTTTGAAAAATCAATGAAAGAGCATTTTGCAATAGGTGCTTTTAATATAAACAATATGGAGTTTATACAAGCTATTACAGATGCGGCAGAGGAAGCTAAATCACCTGTAATACTACAAGTATCATCAAGTGCTATTAAATATGCAAGAATGGAATATTTAGTAAAGATGGTAGAAGCTGCTGTAGAAACTACAACTATTCCAATAGCTTTACACTTGGATCATGGACCAGATTTCGAGACTTGCAAAAAATGTATTGATGCAGGTTTTACATCTGTTATGATAGATGGTTCAAAATACGATTTTGAAGAGAATGTTGCATTAACAAAGCAAGTAGTTGACTATGCTCATAGCAAAGGAGTTGTAGTGGAAGCTGAACTTGGAAAATTGGCAGGAATAGAAGATGATGTAAATGTTGCTTCTGATGATGCAAGATATACAGATCCAGATCAAGCCTATGAATTTGTACAAAGAACAGGCTGTGATTCTTTGGCAATCGCAATTGGAACTAGTCACGGAGCTTATAAATTCAAGGGAGAAGCTAAATTGCGTTTTGATATATTAAAGAAAGTAAAAGAAAAATTACCAAATACACCAATAGTATTACACGGAGCATCTTCAGTTATTCCAAGTCTAGTAGAAATGTGCAATAATAATGGCGGAAATATTCCAGGAGCAAAAGGTTGCCCAGATGAAATGCTAAAAGAAGCTGGAGAAAACGGTGTTTCAAAAATTAATGTAGATACAGATTTAAGATTAGCAATGACAGCTCAAATAAGAAGAGTTTTTGTAGAAGAGCCATCTGTATTTGACCCTAGAAAATACTTAGGAGCTGCGAGAGATGAAATAAAAGAGGTTGTACTACATAAAATGAAAGAAGTTTTTTGCTCAAGTGGAAAAGCTTAATATAAAATTAAAAATACAAGCTTAAATTCATTTAAGCTTGTATTTTTTGTTAATAAACTCTCAAATTTTTTAAGGTTTTACTATATTAATTTAAATTTAAGGAAAACAAAATTTATTTATTATAATTTTTAAGGCTTCGTTCTATCTTTCTTTGGGCTTCTTTTTTTGCCATATCTTCTCTTTTGTCGTATAATTTTTTTCCTTTTCCAATGCCAATTTCAAGCTTTACTTTGTTTTTAGACCAATACATAGATATTGGTACTAAAGAGATACCTTTTTGTTTTATTTGACCTGTTAATTTATTGATTTCATGCCTATTAAGCAATAATTTTCTAGTGCGTAGAGGATCTTTGTTAAAAATATTTCCAAATTCATAAGGGCTAATATGCATACCATAAATCCATATTTCACCATTTTTTATATTTACATAGGAATCTTTTATATTTACTTTTCCATTTCGTATAGATTTTATTTCTGTTCCAGTTAGTACAATTCCAGCTTCTATAGTATTTTCTATAAAATAATTGTGATATGCACTTGGGTTTTTGGCAATAATCTTTTCCATTTCAAAACCTTTCTTAAATAAAATTTAAATATAATATACCATAAATTTAGATATAATTCAATTTAATTTATAAGTAATATATAGAATTGTTCACATAAAAATAAATATAGAATATATTATACTAGGGAGGGATAAAAATGTTTTTTTGCAAATTTAGAAAAATTATATCTGGGTGTTTAATTGGGTTTGGTATTGGGATATTACTTATATTATTCCTTCCTTTACAGGCTTGGCTAATAATTATGGGAATAGCCTTTGTAGTATGTGGTATTAAGTTTTTATTGGGAGATTAAGGAGGTATGTTTATGCAAATAGTTGTAAAAAAAGTTCCTAAAGCTTTGAGAGGAATAGTTAAATTTATATTTGGTATAAAATCTACATAAGTTTTTGCAAAATTTAAAAGAAGATACTTTTAAAAGTATCTTCTTTTAAATTTATTAATAAAAAAACGATCGTTTTGAATTTACTTTTAGTTTGCTCTTTTAACTTTTCCTGAGCGTAAGCATTTAGCACAAACTGTTATTTTTTTTGGTTCACCATTAACAAGAGCTTTAACAGTTCTAAGATTTGGTTTAACAGTTCTAGTTGTTCTTTTGCTAATATGTGAACGAGTAATACTTAATTGATTTCCAAAACTTGTTTTCTTATCACAAATTGCACATTTTGCCATTGTTTTGCACCTCCAATTAATTTAATAAACTGACTATTAAACAGTTTAACACAAAAAAATTAAAAAAACAAGTAAAATTTAAAAAAAAATGAAAAAAATAGAAAAAGTTAACATAAAAAGCAAAACAAAATATTGACTTTTACTATAAATATAGTATAATAAGAATGTAAATTAATTCTTGAAAGGAGTTTCTTTATGCTAGCAAAAGTATGGAAAAAATTTTTATTAGTTATATGTGTTATAGCTTGCCTATTTAATATAACTTATAAAATTGTAAATAAAACCTCTTTAAAAATAGAATTACAAAGTATAGTAGGTGGGGAAAGCTTATCATCTATTTTTAACAATAAAGAGGAAGAAACACAGAGCGAATATATAGATGGTGTTCAAAATATGGAAAATCAAGTAGAAAATACTGATTCTACTGTAGTATATATTAACTAAAGATTGAATAGAATATTAAATAAAAAAACTTGCAAAATAAAAATAATTGTGTTACAATAATAAAGATTGTTTAGATAAAGTGGAGAAAGAGGTGAAATAGATGAAAGAAGGAATACATCCAAAGTATACAGCTTCTAAGATTATTTGTGCTTGTGGAAACATAATCGAAACAAATTCAACAAAACCAGAAATTAAAGTTGATGTTTGTTCAAAATGTCATCCTTTCTGGACAGGAAGCTTAAAACAAAATACTACTGGTGGTAGAGCTGATAAATTTAAGAAAAAATACGGTATTGCATAATATATCGATTAAATAAAAATTAATTAGCTAATTAAAAACCCTAAGGGGTTTTTTTATTTTTGCTTAAAAATTATTGTTATAAACAAAAATATATAGTAAAATAAGTTTATAAAATAATATTGGAGAAAAAGATATGAAGATTACAAATGAAAAAGGTATAACTTTAATAATAATTATTATAATTGCTTTTGTGGTAGTTGTTGGATTAGTAATATTTAGCACGGTAAATCAAAGTAGTAGCTCAAATGAAAAGCTTTTAAAAGAAATAAATAATATTGCAACTCAAATACAAAGAGAAAAAGCAAATTTGAAAGAAAGCATTGGAAAAAATGTAACAACAGAAGAGACTATAGCGTACTTAGAAAAGTTAAATATTATAGATAGTGAAAATAATATTTTGAGTGATGAGGTAGAAAATTTAAAACTTTTACCAAATGGTATAATTACTCACAATGGAGAAAAAATAGGACAAGTTTTATTAACAGATTTTTACGACTCAAGAGAGGTAAAAACCATATGGACACAAGATAATACAGTAAACAATAATTTAGTTACAATACAAATAAATGATGGAAAATTTTTAGAAATAGAAGAAGATAATAATTTTAAAGTTTGGAAATACAAGTTTGAAGCTTATGATGATAGTACTCATGGTAGATTTTCTTATTGGATAAATGAAAATGGAGATATTATAAGTACAGAGAGAGTTTTATACGAGAGTGCTTCAGTGGATAGAATTTATACTGCTGTTTATAATAGTGAAATTACAGTAGAGCCAGGAAATAGAATTAGTATGAATTTAGAAAAACTAGATAATTCTATAGTAGGAGTTGTAGAAGGAATGCATTATGCAAAAGATATGACAAAACAAGTTTATTCTACAGAAACTAAAAAATTTGAAAATTATGATATAAAAGGTTCTACTTTAGAAAGAATTGGTATAATTTTTACTCTAAATAAGGAAAAAGGAACAAGTGTAGATTTTGGTTGTACAACTACTGGAGAAGATGTAGGTTATACAACAATATTTGATAGAACAAAAGAAGGATTAAATACTCTAGTATCTTATAATTATGAAAATACAGGTATTATTATGATTTCTCAAGCGATAAATATTACTCTAGATGCAATAAACAGTTTATCTCCAAAAGATGGAGACATAATTTATATGAAGCCTTTTATGTTATTTTCAGTTGATAATACAGGTTATTATATAAATGGAGATATTACTTATGAACTTATATATTAAGGTGGAAAAAAGATGATTGTTGAAATTAATAATTTTGTTGACTATTTTCAATACAATTCTGTTTTAATATTAACTATGTTTGCTATATCAGTAGTAGCATTAATATTAAAATATTTTACAAATGGAAAAAGTGATACTTTGCTTTTTAGTTCTTATAGAAGTTCACTTTTAAATCCTTTAACATATTTAAGACTATTTACTCATATATTAGGACATTCTAATTGGGAACATCTAATAAATAATTATATTATTATTTTACTAGTAGGACCAATGATAGAAGAAAAATACGGTACAATAGATTTACTCTTAATGATATTAATTACAGCTTTTGTAGTAGGTGTATTTAACTTTATTAGAGGAGGAATAAAATTAAAAGGCTCAAGTTGTATAGTATTTATGCTTATTATATTAAGTTCTTTTTCAAATATTCAAGCTGGAAAAATACCTATAACTTTTATATTAATTTTTATTTTCTATGTTTTTAGAGAAATAAAAGATTTAAAAGCAAATGATGGAATATCACATATTGGACATTTGCTTGGAGCTCTTTGTGGAGCAGTATTTGGATTTCTATATATGAATGGAGAAAGCTTAGTAGACACCATTTCTAGTTTATTTTAAAAAAAGAAATGATCTTTATTTATTAAAGAATCATTTCTTTTTTGGGATGATTTTTTAATTTATCTTAACAAATTAATCCATTTTTGGGTTATAATTTCTAGCATATTTTCAAAATTTATTTTTCCTACATCAGTCTCTGCAACAAGATTCACTTCACTTACAGCTTCGCCATCTAAAGAATAAGTAACTTTTCCAAGAATATCACCTTTAGATATTGGAGCTGTAATATTTTCATTAATAGTTACAGTTTGTTCTAGATTATTAGAGGAAGCTTTTTTAAAAAGTGCACCACTGTCATTTTCAAACACAAGATTTATTTGATTTTCTGTACCTTTAGCAATTTCTATACTTTGCAAAATAGAGCCTTTTTCAGCAAGTTTTTTATATTCGTAAGTATTAAAACCATAATCTAATAAAGTTTTAGCTGATGAAAAACGAATTTTAGTAGATGGAGCTTTCATAACAACAGCAATTAAAGAAAGATTATCTCTAGTAGCACTAGCTGATAAGTTATATAAAGCTAAAGAAGTAGAACCTGTTTTTAAGCCTGTAGCACCTTCGTAAGTTCTAATTAATTTATTAGTATTTACAAGCTCTGACTTTCCATCTCTTAAGGAATCCATCCAAATAGTAGTATACTTAGTTATAGAAGGATGATTTTTTAAAAGTTCTCTACTCATTAATGCAATATCATAGCTAGTAGTTAAATGCCCATCTTCATCAATTCCATGGCAATTTTTGAATACAGTGTTTTTCATTCCAAGCTCTTTGGCACGGTTATTCATCTGTTCTACAAAAGCTTCTTCTGAGCCTGCTAAATATTCTGCCATAGCTACTACGCAATCATTTGCAGATACCACACAAATAGCTTTTAGCATTTCATCTACAGTTAAGCTTTCTGTTTCATCTAGCCAAATTTGAGATCCACCCATTGAAGCTGCTTTTTCTGAGCAAGAAATTTTAGTGTCTAGCGAAATCTTACCACTATCTAAAGCTTCCATAATAAGTAATATACTCATAATTTTAGTAACACTAGCTGGCCTAAGTTGTTCATTTGCATTTTTTTCATATAAAACTTTACCAGTATTTTGTTCTATTAGTATTGCACTTTCAGCCTCTATATTTAAAAAGTTATCTGCCGCTTCGGCATTAACTTCAGTGGTGCCAGTATTTTCATTCCAAGTTGGAATTGTTAAATAAGTTCCATAACAAAAACTTTGATTTATAAAAATAAGTATTGAAAATAAAAGGATAATTTTTTTCATTTTTTATATACTAGTTTTATCTAGTATTCCTCCTTTCAAATTAGCTTAATATTTACTAGTAAAATATATGTATATTAAAAAAATATATACTTAAAATTTTTTCTTTTATAAATAAATTAGGAAGAAAAATTTTATTTTTTCGGTTAATATTGTTAGCATATTTTTTATTTAAAAAACAATACTAAAAATGTGAAAAAATTTTTCACAAATATTATATGTAATTTAGGAGGAAAGTATGACAAAGAAGTTTTTAGTTTCAATTCTTGTAGCAGTCATTCTTTCAGTTGTTTTTAGTGTTTGTTTTGCAAATGAGGACAATGGTTCTAATAACATAAATTTAGGAAATGAAATAACAAGATCTTTTGATAAAACAGAAGACAGTGCAAAAAATTTAGTAAATGGAACTATGGAAGCAGAGCAAAAGATGGAAAATGGTGCCAAAGATATGGGACAAAGAATAGAAAATGGTGCTAGAGATATGGGGCAAAAAATAGAAAATGGAGTAAGAGATGTATCAGGAGCTGTAACAGAAAATAGAAATAATTATAGTACTACTAGAACAACAACTAGTGCATCTACAAATGCTGATAATACAATAGCTGGAATGACAACAAATACTTGGATGTGGATAATTTTTGCAGTAGCAGGAATTATAATATTATCTGCAATTTGGTATTATGCAGTTCAAAATAAAGATACAAAAAACAATTAATAAAAATCGCTTGCATAAATGCAGGCGATTTTTATTAATTAATTTTATTTTTTTAATCTAATTAAAATTGCAATAGCAAATAAAATTAAAAGAAAACCAATTGCAATCAAAAGAATACTCAATATATTGTTTAAACCTAAATTTGCTTCTGGAAGACTAGATCTATTACTTACACCAGTTACTTGAGAACCAGATGAAAGAGAACTACTTGTAGAAGAAGTTTCTTCTTCATTAGTATTACTTGTGTTTTCTGTATTAGTAGTATTAGTATCTGCAGAAGTATTTAAGGCATTATTTAAACTATTATCTAAGTTATTAGTAGAAGTATCACTTAAAGCATTATTTGAATCGGCAGTTGTAGCTGGCTCACCAATAGAGTTTTCTGACATAAGCTCGGTTTGTTCCATTTGCTGAGTAAGCATTTCTCCTGTAGGTTCTGTTGCAAAACTAAATTGAAAAGCTAATAATATAAAAATAGTAGTCAATAAGAATATTTTTAAAAATTTAGACATATTTTCCTCCACTTATATATAAAACAAAATAATTATGATATAATCATACACATAAAAAAAGAAAAAGTCAAATATAAAAATAGAATTGAGGAAATAAAAATTGAAGGTTAATAAAGTTTTAAATGAAATGATAGATTATATAGAAGAAAATTTAGAAGAAAATATTGATTACAAAATATTATCTAAAATTATGTGTGTAAACGAAAATACTATGCAAAAATTATTTTCTTTCTTATGTGATTGCTCAATTGCAGATTATATAAGAAAAAGAAGACTTACAAAAGCAGGGGCAGATTTACTAAATCGGGAAATATACAGTAATGGAAGTTGCAGTAAAATATCAATATAATAGTGCTACAGCTTTCTCTAGAGCTTTTGAGAAGTTTCATGGAATAAAGCCTAGTAAAGTAAAAGAAATGCAGCATAATTTAAAAGTTTTTTCAAAACTGTATTTTGAAGAAAACAAAATTGATGAAAATAGTATGGAGTACAGTATTATAGAAAAGAAAGAAATGATATTGTATGGAGTTGGTATAAAAACTAATAAAAAAGATATAAAAATAGATGCACCAAAATTTTTCAAAGAAGCTTCAGAAAAATACGAAGGAAAGTATGGAGAAATTCCTTATGGTATGGTAGTATATGAAAATAGATTTAAAAGCGTGAAATTTGAATACTGGGTACTGTACGATTATGAAGTTCCGGAAAAAGAATTTAAAAAGTACATAATACCATCTAGTAAATGGTTATCTTTTAAAATTAATTCTCAAGATCCAAAAATGATTCAAAAAATTTCACAAGACTTTTATAATAAATTTATAAAAAGTGTAGATTTTTCTATAAAGAGCTTACCAGAGCTTGAATATTATCATGATAATATTACAGAATTTTTAGTACCAATAGAAATAATATAAAAAGAAGAATATAAGCAAACTGATTTTTTTTGTATACAAAAAGTCAGTTTGTTTTATTTTTGAGGTGGTATAATTTTAGAGAAAGGGGATGTTGTAATTGAGTAAACAAGTTTCTGAAATATTTTTTACGAGTAACTATGTATCAGAAGATTCATGGCTTAAATTTATACTTGCCATAGGTAAGTTAAATGGATATTTTAAAGAATTTAAAATATCAGTGAAGATAGAAAAAAACAATGTACGATACTTTTTAGAAACTAAAAAAACTCTTCCTACTATTATTAGTGATCTGCCAGAGTTTCTTATAAAAAAATCAGATGAGAATATAAAAAGAAAGATTTGTAAAAATATTTATTGTGTAACAAATAAGGAAAGAAATATTATTGATGTTTATGATAAAAATGAAACTAAATTTAATAGAGTATTAAAAGAGACAGTTATTTTTTTTACACCTTACTGCAAAAATAATTATTTATCAAAGACATATTTAGTATTTGAAAAAGAAAATAAAAGGCAAATATGTAAGAAAGCAATTTTTAATATACCTCATTTATTTTTGTCTATTGATTTTTCAAAACATACTAGATTTTTATATAGAAAAGATGTTGGCAGATATTTAGATATACAAAAAACGATACATCTTTTTGAAAGTGATAATAAGAATAGTTTTCTAAAAATAGATACTTTTCCATATTTGGAAGAAAATTATTTTTTAAATTTAAATAAATTTGATTTTGATAAACATTCTTTAGTTGTTGGAGGTAGTGGAACAGGAAAATCGAAATTAATAAGTTCTTTTATTTGTAATTTACACAAAAATAGTAATTATAGGATGAAATATAAAGTAATAGTAATAGATCCACATAGTGATATGGAAAATGATATAGGAGGTTTAGAAGGAACGGAAATTTTTAATTTTAAAACAGTAGAAGAAAGTCTAAATTTATTTTTGAACTCAAACATAGATATATCAACTGCAACAGAACTTACTTTATCATTATTTAAAAATCTTCTTCAAGATATATATAATTCAAAATTAGAAAGAGTTTTAAGACATTGCATAATTTTACTTTTGATAAATAAAAAAATGTCTTTTAATAATTTAAGAAAATTAATTTTAGAAATAGAATATAGAAATACTTGTATTAGAAATGAAAAGGTTCCAATAAATGTAAAAGAATTTTTTTCACTAGATTTTAATGAACTAAAAACGAGTTCTTATCAAGAAGCAATTTCTCCAATTATTTCTTTTATAGATGAAATTCAAACTCTGCCTGCTTTTAAAAATGATGGAAAAATAAAAAGAAATTTAGAAGAGGCTATAAGGAAAAATTTTTTATCTATTATTTCGTTAAATCAAGCTGTTTTAGGAGAAAGAACAACAAAAACAATATCTAGTTTATTAATGAGCCAAATTTTACAACTGATTCAAAAATATTCTTTTTCTGAACATATTATTTTAATAATAGATGAGGTTGCTGTAATAGAAAATCCTTTAATAAAGAGATTTCTATCAGAGGCTAGAAAATATAATTTATCCGTAATTTTAGCACAACAATATTTTAATCAAGTAAGTGAAGAACTTCAAAAAGCGATATTTTCTAATGTTAATAATTATTTTGTTTTTAGAGTCTCAAGAGAAGATGCAATAGTGCTTAGTGGAAATTTGCAAATGGAGGTAGCAGTACATAATTCATATTTTGCAAAAACACGAATGCTTATGGAGCTTGCAAACAGAGAATGTATATTGAGAATAAGCTCAAATGGAAGGGTTTTGCCAGCTTTTAAAGCAAAAACTTTAGATTTTGTGTCAATTCCACCCAAAAGACAAGAAAAAATTTTAGGCCCAATAGAAACGAAACCAAGAATAAGACTTCCTAAAAGAAAAGATTTTAATATAAATCCTAGCATAAGTATAAAAGATTTAATGGCTTCTCAGTCAACAGGAAGAAAGAAGGTTACAAATGGATAAAAAGGAAGCAAAGCTAATTGCAGATAAAATATTTATTAGTATTTTTGAAAAAAAGAATCCATTTACTATGGAAGAGATACTTTCTAAATTTGCATTTGACATAAAGCTTCCTGGTAAAGTTTTAGATTCATTAACAGGAGAAGAAACTTGGGCAGAATCCATAAATCCTACAAGATTTATTACTCAAAAGAATATGGAAAAATATGATAAACAACATGGCTGGATGATTAAAAAAAGAAAAATTAATAGTTTAGAAGATGTAATAAAAATTTGGAAAAAAATAAACTATACTACTACAGAAAGAATTTACAATTCAATAAATGTAGCAGAAAGTGATACTATATATAATTCTGAAAATATATATAGATCTTTAGATTGCAGAGAATGTAAAAATACAATTTTTTCAGATGGTTGTTCCAATTCAGAATTTATAATAGCATCACAGAGAACAGGAAAATCAAGTTATTGTATAAGAGTAGATGACTCTGGCAGTTGCATGAATAGCTATAATGTTATTTGTTCTGCTAAAATAAGTAATTCCTTTTTTATACAAGATTGTAATAGCTTATATGAGTGTATGTTTTGTTCACATATTTCTAATAGAAGATATTGTATAGCTAATATGCAGTTTGAAGAAAATGAATATTTTGAAATAAAAAAACAGATAGTAAATTGGATTTTATCAAGTTAAAATCAGTTATATATTTATTAGAAATTTACAAAATTTAGTAAATGAATGATTTATATTGAAAAAAATATTTTTATAAGTTACAATTAAAAGTGTTGTAAATAGCAAATAGATAGAGGAGAGAAAAATGGAAATTGTAGCAATAATTTTAATTGTATTAGCGATATTTATTATTTTAGAATATAATATTTGTGTAAGATTAAGAAATAAAGTAAAACAAGCAGAATCTTCTATAGATGTATATTTGAATCAAAGATTTGATTTAATACCAAATTTAGTAGAATGTGTAAAAGGATATAAAATATACGAAGAAAGACTTTTAACTAAATTAGTAGAAAAAAGAAATATATATAAAGATAATCCAAATTTAAAAGAAGCAACAGATTTAAATTCTGAAATGCTTAGTTTAGTTGGAGTTGCAGAAGGATATCCAAGCATTAAAGCAAATGAGCAATTTTTGAAATTACAAGAAGCTTTAACAAGAATGGAAAGTCAGTTGCAAGCAGCAAGGAGAATTTATAATGGTGATGTTACTGTTTACAATACCAAAATTACAACTTTTCCAACCAATATTATAGCTAAGATATTTAATTTTAGGGAAGAAGATTTATTTGAAATAGAAGAATATAAGAAAGAATTGAAAATTGATTTAAAATAGAAGTGAAAGGGAAAAAATGAGTGGTCAACTTATAGATAAGATGATAGATCTAATTGATGATAAAACAATAGACGCAGCTGGTGGAAATAAAAAATGCTTCTTAATAAATGATTATGCATTGTTAAAGCAGAGCTTTGTTAAAGATGAATTGGAAAAAGTTATGCAGATAACTGATGATTTAAAAGAAAAGGGCATTAATGTAGCAAGAATTTTGGATTTTAAAGTATTAGAGCAGAAGGTTCAAGATTGGGGAGTTGATAGAGATGTTACTGTCTCTAAAGGCTATGTATTGCAAGAAAGAGCAAAAGGTGTTCCACTATTAGATAGAACAAATTGGAATTCTGAAAATGAAAGATATCAGTTAGACTATTTGAACCAAATAGATTCAATAGCTAAGGAAAATCCAGAGTTTTTTGAACAATTTGTAAAAGGATGGTTAGAAATTGAAAAAGTTGGAATAGGAATAGATCCATCAAAGGCAGGAAATTTTATGTATGAACAAGGAAAAGGAATAAATTTTATTGATTTAGAGTTATTAGATAAAAAAAATGATGTTTCTACCTTAATTTATGAACAACTTGCTGTAATATTAAATTTAAGTGCATATTATAAATGCTATCCAGAAATACAACAAGCTGCCCAAAGAAGATTAAGCACTATTTTGGACAAATATAAAGGTGCAATTTTAGAACAAGGAATTGATGAAAACATTTTAAATCAAATAGTAGAAGAAAAACTTCCAGAATTTGTAAAAGATTCAGAGCAACAATTAGAAGAGACTCCAGAACAAGAAAATTCAAGACTTGAAGATATAATTAATGAGCATTTAATACAAAAAGAAGGAAGAAATAAAATTGGTAAAGATGATTTTAAAGAAGTGGCTGAGAGTAGTATTGAAGAAAAATCTGCTACCTTTAAATCATTAAAAAATGCAAAAGAGGATTTGGAAAGAGATGATAATAGTATAGACCAAGGAGAACTTATATGGTAACAAAAGATTTAAGTGAAGCTGCTGTTGAATTTAAAAGTATATTAGAAAATTGTTCAGATGATATAGTAAATAAAATTCCAACTAATTTTTTAAAATTTATAGATAAAATTGCATCAAAAACTTATAAATTCAATTATGATAAAACCAAAAGTTTAATTGAACAAAATTTAAAATCTGAAACAAGAGGGTTAATTGCACTTGTTTATCAGGATTATATTTGTACTGATGAAGAAAGAAAAGAATATATACAAAAAAGTAATTTATATATTATAGAAAATGAAAATATGAAAAGAGAAAAATATAATCCAAATGATATTTTTAAAGATGTTAAAAATTATAAAGTAAATAATTCAAAGGAAAATTCAATTATTGAATATAAAAAAGAAAATTTTATCCAAAAAATATTTAATAAAATAAAGTACTTTTTTAAAAAATAAGCATTTAGAGAAAATCTAAATGCTTATTCTATTTTGCGGACAATTCAAAAACTTTAAAGTAATAAGGTTCTACATCTGCAACTAAAGTATCAAGATTAATATAGTTACCAGATACAGTTGGTATAAGTATATTTGGATAAATTTTAATCATTTTTTCTTTTGAAAAATTTGTATTAATAAATTCTTCAAGCTTGCTATCTTTATATATATTAGAAAAGCCTTCTAAATACGAAAGTTCAAAGGGAGTTCCAATATTATAGTTATTTATTGTATTATTATAAAAATTATTTAATGCAATTCCGCTAACTAAGGCATCAAGAGCAAAAAGAACTGCTAATATATTAGTTATAGCTTGAAATTTTGAAAAAGAAAGCTTGTTTATTAAATAATTATAAAACGAATCAACTTTAGGATTTAAATAATTTATTAATATAATACTAATTATTCCCCAACATATTGCATAAAATAAGCTAGTTCTTCCATTAATATTTAAAAACATATTAGAGTAATTCCACCAAATGAAACCTAATAGCTTTTCACCAATAAAACTACCTAAATACTCAACCAGACTTCCTAAAATCATTCCAAAGAAAAACAGTTTTAAATTTTTTCCTCTAAATTTTGTAAGTATAGGAATTAAAACAAGTGCACCTATGCCATAAATTACACAAAAGGGACCATATACAAAGCTTTGTCTACTTTCTATAACCCCTTTAGTAAATATTCCTACAATAGTTTCTAAACAAAAACCAAGAAAACTATATACAATTAAATAAAACAGTATTTTTGTTAATTTTTTATTCATAAATTCTCCTGATAATCAAATATTTTCAAAAAATTAATTATAGTATTTCCAAATTTTTGCTAAATTATTTCTGAAATAAGGAAAAAAGATTGACAAAATAAACAAAATTATGTAAAATAGTAAACAATGTATATGTTATCAAGAGTGGACGAGAGAATCGGCTCTAAGACTCCACAGCAACCTATTTGTTTAGGTGCTAATACCGACAGAGCAAAGAGCTTTGAATGATGATTAAAAAAATGTAATTTAAGCTTCTTTGTAGGGAAGCTTTTTTTGTTTATATTTTTAAGAAAAATCACTAACTAAAAATTGATTTAATTAGAAATTTTGTAAAAATTAATGAAACATATATAAATAAATTTAAAAGGAGAAATATATGAGAAAATTATTTACATCAGAAAGTGTAACAGAAGGACATCCAGATAAATTATGTGATTTTATATCTGATAGTGTTTTAGATGCTTGTTTAGAGCAAGATGCAAATTCAAGAGTAGCTTGTGAAACTGTTGCAGGAAAAGGAAAAATTATAGTAACTGGAGAAATTACTACAAAAGCTAATATTAATGTTGAAGAAATAGTAAGGAATGCAATTAAAGAAATAGGTTACAATAATAGTAAAACAGATATTGATTATAGAACTTGTGAAGTTTTAGTTAATCTATCTAAGCAATCTCCAGATATAGCTTTAGGAGTCGATAAATCTTTAGAAGATAAAGAAGGAGATAACTTAGAATCAGAAGGTGCAGGAGATCAAGGATTAATGTTTGGCTATGCAACAGATGAAACAGAAGCATATATGCCAATGCCAATCTTTTTAGCTCATAGATTAGCAAAAAGATTAACAGAAGTTAGAAAACAAAAAGAAATATCTTATTTAAGACCAGATGGAAAAGTACAAGTAACAGTAGAATATGATGAAAACGAAAGACCTGTTAGGGTAGACACAGTTGTAGTTTCAACACAACATACAGAAGAAACTGATTTAGAAATTTTAAAAAGAGATATAAAAGAAAAAGTAATTTTTGCTATAATTCCCAAAGAATTACTAGACAAAGCTACAAAATTTTATATAAATCCAACAGGAAGATTTGTTATAGGTGGCCCTTTAGGAGATAGTGGATTAACAGGCAGAAAAATTATAGTAGATACTTATGGTGGATATAGTAGACATGGTGGAGGAGCTTTTTCTGGAAAAGATCCTACAAAAGTAGATAGGTCAGCATCTTATATGGCAAGATATATAGCAAAAAATGTTGTTGCAAATGGATATGCAAATAGATGTGAAATTCAGTTAGCATATGCTATTGGAGTAGCTAAACCAGTTTCAATTTTAGTAAATACTTTTGGAACAGGAAAAATACCAGAAGAGGAAATTGAAAATAAAATTCAAAGTACTTTTGATTTAACACCAAGAGGAATTATAGAAACATTAGATTTAAGAAGACCAATCTTTAGACAAACTACAAACTATGGGCATTTTGGAAAAGATAATTTACCATGGGAGCAAATAATTAAATTCTAATTTGACTTTTCAAATTCTAGGTATATAATAAACACAAATGAATTTAGAAGGGAGAAAAAAAGTGGACGAAAGAATTAATATATTAGCAAAGAATATTGTTCAAAATTCTTTGAAAGTTAGAGCAGGAGAAAAAGTTTTAATAGAATATAATGGAGAAAAAGCAATTAATTTTGTAAAAGCTGTAATGAGAGAAATATATAAACATAAAGCTTATCCTTTTGCTAAAAGTATAGACGAGAGGCTAAAAAGAGAATTGCTTTTAGGAGCAGATAAAGAGCAAATTGATTTTATGGCAGAAAAAGATAGTGAATTTATGAAGGCAATGGATTGCTATTTAAGAATAGATGCAGATGAGAATACTTGTGAACTTGCAGATGTACCAGCTAAGCAAATGGAACTATATAGCAAATTTTACTCAGATCCAGTACACTTAAAAGTTAGACTAAATAAAAAATGGTGTGTTATGGAATTTCCAACACCAACTTATGCAGCAAATGCAAATATGAGCTTTGAAGCTTTTGAAGATTTCTTCTATAATGTATGTACTTTAGACTACAATAAAATGGGTAAGGCAATGGACAATCTAAAGGCTTTAATGGAAAAAACAGATAAGGTTCGTATAGTAGGAAAAGGAACAGATTTAAGTTTTTCAATAAAAAATATTCCTGCAATAAAATGCTGTGGAGAAATGAATATACCAGATGGAGAAGTATATACAGCACCAGTAAAAGATTCTGTAAATGGAACAATATCTTATAATACACCTTCAATATATCAAGGTTTTGAATTTAACAATGTAAAATTAACTTTTAAGGATGGAAAAATAATAGAAGCAACAGCTAACGATAATGAAAAAATTAACAAAATTTTTGATACTGATGAAGGAGCAAGATATATTGGAGAATTTAGCTTCGGAGTAAATCCATATGTTACCAAACCAATGAAAGATATTTTATTTGATGAAAAGATAAGAGGCTCAATTCATTTTACACCAGGCTCTTGCTATGAAGATGCATATAATGGAAATGAATCTGCAATACATTGGGACTTAGTTTATATTCAAACTCCAGAATATGGTGGAGGAGAAATATATTTAGATGATGTATTAGTTAGAAAAGATGGAAGATTTGTCTTACCAGAGCTTGAATGTTTAAATCCAGAAAATTTAAAATGATAAAGCTGTTTTAGGATATCTCTAAAAAATAGGTATAAAAATAACAATAAAAAACTTTATGGTTCTGTACATAGTACATTACCATAAAGTTTTTTTATTGTTTAAATCTTGAATAAACTTTGAGGACTATCCCTAAAGTTTAAAGTTAATTTTCTTTTAGAGCTTCTCTAATATTGTTCATATTTTCTCTTAAAATTTTACAGCTATTATCTAATTTTGCTTGGTTTTCATCAGATAGTTTTAATTCTAATAACTCTCTTGCACCTTCGCTATTAATTATAGCAGGTACACCAATATAAATATCATTTTGACCATATTGATTATTTAAGTAAGCAGAAACTGTTAAAATTTCGTTTGTATTATTTAAAATTGTTTTAACAATTTTAGTTAATCCTAAACCAATTCCATAGTAAGTAGCTTTTTTACGGTTAATAATTTCGTAAGCTGCATCTCTTACTTCAACATAAATTTTATCTAAATCTTTTAAATCTTTATGAGCATCTAATAAAATATCTGATATTTTTTTACATCCTACATAAGCATGTTCCCAAGGAACAAAAGAAGAATCTCCGTGTTCACCCATTATGTATGCGTGTACGTTTTTATTTGAAACATTTAAATATTCTCCTACTAAATATCTTAAACGAGCTGTGTCTAATGCTGTACCAGAACCAATTACTCTTGAAGGTTCAAAACCAGAAACTTCTTGAACAACTTTTGTCATTAAATCTACTGGATTTGAAGCAATTAAGAAAATTCCATTAAAACCACTCTCAACAACTTGTTTTGTAATATCTTTCATTATTTTAGCGTTTGCAGTAGATAATTCAAGTCTTGTTTGACCTGGTTTTTGATTTAAACCAGCTGTAATAACTACAATATCAGCATCTTTGCATTCATCATATTCGCCAGCCTTTATTTCCATATGGCTTGAAGAACAAGGAAGACCATGACATAAATCCATTGCTTCACCAATTGCTTTATCTTTTAAAACATCTATTAAAACAAGTTCATTAACGCCACTAGCATTTCCTTGATTTAAAATAGAATAAGCCATACTCATTCCTACGAAGCCTGTTCCAACTAATACTACTTTTCTTTTTTCTATCATAAAAAAAATCCTCCTTAAAATTTTTCTCCTAATTAAAAATTATAATACCAAGTTGTTAAATAGTCAATAATTTCTTTTATGTTTTTGAAATGTGTTTACCAAAAACAAAATTGAACTGATTTTTTCTTTTTTCTATTGTAAAAAAAATCAAAAATTGATAAAATATTATAATAAAAATTAAAGGAAGGAAAAATGAAAAAAGCACTATTAAAAGATAGTTTTAAAGAAATTAAAAAGAGTTATAAAAGATTTTTATCTATACTACTAATGGCTTTATTAGGAGTTGGATTTTTTTGCGGTTTAAGAGCGTCAAGTCCAGATATGAAGGCAACTATAGATAGCTATTTTGATAAGTGCAATTTTTTTGATATACAAGTTTTATCTACTTTAGGGTTAACAGATGATGATATAAAAGCTTTAGAAGAAATAGAAGGTATAGAAAAGGCATATCCAGTTTTTTCTAAAGATGTAAAATTAATAGAAAATAATTTAGAATATATTTTAAATCTTACTACTCTAACAAACGAAATAAATAAAGTAAAAATAGTTCAGGGAGAAGAACCAAAAAATTCAAATGAGTGTTTAGTAGAAGATAGTTTATTAACTGATTTAAATAAAAACATAGGAGATACTATAAATATACAAGAAGAATTGAAAGAAGATGAAGAAGCAAGTTTAGTAAATACGGAATTAAAAATAGTAGGAGCTATACAAAGTCCAATGTATATTTCTAGAGAAAGAGGAACCAGTTCTTTAGGCTCTGGAAAAATAGACTATTATATTTATGTACCAGATAGTAATATAAGTTCAGATGTATATACCTCAATTTATGCGAAAGTAGCTTCTGCAAAGGAACTAAACACTACAGCAGATGAATATACGGAATTAATAGATAGTATAAAAGAAAAAATTGAGCAGATTGAAGATACACAAAAACAAAGAAGATATGATGAACTTATTGGAGAAGCTAATCAAAAATTAGATGATGCTCAAAAAGAGTTAGATACTGAAAAAGCTGATGCTGAAAGTAAAATACAGGAAGCAGAAGATGAAATAAATTCAAATGAAAAGAAATTAAATGATGCCCAAAGCGAGTTAAATAGCAATAAAACAAAGGCTAATAATGAATTTGCTAAAGCAAAAGAAGAAATTGAGAATGCAAAAAAGACTTTAGATGAAAGTAAGAAAGAATTAGAAACTAAAAAAGCAGAAGCAGAAGAAGGTTTTAAACAAGCAGAGGAACAAAAGGCAAGTTTAGAAGAGCAACTTGCAACTTTAACTGCTGGACTTACAGAATTACAAACTAGAAAGCAAGAAATTGAAGATGCAATAAAAAATCAAGGTGAATATATGACAGAAGAGCAATTAGCAGAGGCAAAATATCAATTGTCATATATTGAAGGACAAATCTCTGAACTTGAACAAAATAAAACAAAACTAGAAGCAGGAATACAAGAAATTAAAAACCAAATATCAAGTGGTAAGACAGAACTTGAAACAGCAGAAAATCAAATAAATAATGGATATAAAGAGATAGAAGAAAATGAAAAGACTCTAAATTCACAAATAAATCAAACTAATAAAGAATTAGAAGATGCTCAAAACGAAATTAATAGTGGAAAAGAAGAAATAGAAGAGGCAAAACAAACTTTAGAAGAAAGTAAGCAAGAATTTAATGAAAAAATAACAGAGGCAGAAAGTAAATTAATTGATGCAAGAGAAGAAGTAGCAGAAATAGAAAAACCAGAATGGTATATCTGGGATAGAAATGATAATCAAGGATATTCAAGCTACATTAGTGACTCTGATAATATGTCAAAGATAGCAAATGTTTTTCCAGCTGTGTTTTTTATAATAGCAGCATTAATAAGCTTAACTTCTATGACTAGAATGGTAGAAGAACAAAGAGGAATTATAGGAACTTTAAAAGCTTTAGGTTATTCTAGTATTTCAATTTCGGTTAAATATATATTGTATGCAACTTTAGCTACGGTAATAGGTGCTATTATAGGAATGAATATAGGATTTCAGTTTTTGCCTAGAATTGTAATTTCACTTTATCAGATGATGTATCCTTATGTTAGTGAGCATGTTATAGAGTTTAATTACTTTTATGCAGGATTGGGATTAGGTTTAATAAGTATATGTAATATTGGTGCTACAATTTATGCAGTTCAAAAGGAATTAAAATCAACTCCAGCAGAGCTAATGAGACCAAAAGCACCAAAATCAGGTAAAAGAGTTTTACTAGAAAAAATAACTTTTATATGGAAACATTTAAGCTTTACACAAAAAGTCACTGTAAGAAATATGTTCAGATATAAGAAAAGATTTATTATGACAATTGCTGGAATAAGTGGTTGTACAGCACTAATATTAGTTGGATTTGGAATAAAGGATTCTATTGCTAAAATAATGCATTTCCAATATGAAAATATATATGAATATAATGCAACAATAAGTTTGAAATCGAATCTTGAAGAAAGTGAATTGCAAGAGTTACAAAATAAATTATTAGATATGAGCGATATATCAGCACAGACTGAAGTATATTTAAGTTCTACGACTCTTGTTTCAAATACGGATAATAGAGATGCTCAAATAGTAGTTCCTGAAGATATAGAGGAGATAGACCAAGCTATTCATTTAAATGATAGTAAAACAAAAGAAAAAATTAAACTAGATAATGATACAATACTAATTACAGAAAAACTTGCAGATTTATTAGAAATAAAAGAAGGAGATATTGTAGAGCTAGAAGATTCAGAACATAATAAATATACCTTGAAAGTTGGTAGCATTGTAGAGCAATATCTAGAACACTATGTTTATATGAGTAAAGAATTATATGAAAAAACTTTTAATGAGCCATATAAATCTAATGTTATATACATAAATTACTCTAGTGAAAATATAGATGAAAATACTTTAATTTCTGAACTATTAAAAGATAGCAGAATATCTACAGCAATAGGAACAAACAAAGTAATATCAAGTGTAGATGATATGCTAACTGCATTAAATTCTGTTGTTTATATTTTAATTATATCTGCAGGACTCCTTGCTTTTGTTGTACTTTATAATCTATCCAACATAAATATAAGTGAAAGAATAAGAGAACTAGCAACAATAAAAGTATTAGGTTTTTACGATAAAGAAGTATATGATTATGTTGCAAGAGAAGTTATAATATTAACAATCATAGGTATTTTATTAGGTTTAGTTGGTGGATATTTTTTAAGCAATTTTATAATTTCTACTTGTGAGACTGAAGCTTTAAGATTTCCAAGAGTAATACAGCCTCAAAGTTATTTATATTCAGCATTACTTACAATTGTATTTACAATCATTGTGAACATTGCAACTTACTTTGCTTTAAAGAAGATAGATATGATAGAATCTTTAAAGAGTGTTGAATAATACAAAAGAATAATTTTTCAAATAATGTTGGTTTTAGAATTATATTGGTGATTAAATAAATATTTAATAAAAATATATAAAAAATGACAAAAAAGTTTGCTTTTTATGTAAATCTATAATATAATATAAATATTAATTTAATTAGGAGGATTTATATAATGGCAAAAGTATTAGAAGATGTTTCAAGAACTTTTAATGAATACTTATTATTACCAAATTTAACAGATGAAAGATGTATACCAAGTAATGTTAGTTTAAGAACACCACTTGTAAAATTTAAAAAAGGAGAAGCAGCAAAGTATTATGCGAATGTCCCTTTCGTTTCTGCGATAATGCAAGCAGTTTCTGGTGAAGAAATGGCTATTGCATTAGCAAGAGAAGGTGGATGTTCTTTTATTTATGGCTCTCAATCTATAGAATCACAAGCTAAAATGGTTTATAATGTAAAAAAATATAAAGCAGGCTTTGTAGATAGTGATTCAAATGTAAAAAGTGGAACAACTCTTAGGGAAGTTATTGAGCTTGTTAAAAAAACAGGACACTCAACAGTAACTATCACAGAAGATGGTAGTAGCAATGGTAAATTTTTAGGTTTAGTAACAGATAAAGATTACAGAATTTCTAGAGCGGACTTAGATACACCAATAGATATGTACATGACTCCAAGAGAAAGAATTGTATGTGCAAAAAAAGGAATTAGCTTATCAGAGGCTAATGATATTATTTGGGAAAATAAAATTAGTTGTTTGCCAATATTAGACGATAATGATAATTTAGAATACTTAGTATTTCGTAAAGATTATGAAGATAGAAAAAATAATCCAGAATCTTTGCTAGATGAAGAAAAGAGATATATAGTAGGTGCAGGTATAAATACAAGAGATTATGCAGATAGAATACCAGCTTTAGTAGAGGCAGGCGTAGACTTAATTTGTATGGATTCTTCAGATGGATATTCTATATGGCAAAAAAAGACTATTGATTGGGTAAGAGAACATTATGGAGATGAAGTTAAAATAGGTGCAGGAAATGTTGTAGATAGAGAAGGTTTTATGTATCTAGCAGAAGCAGGTGCTGATTTTATTAAAGTCGGAGTAGGAGGAGGATCAATCTGTATTACTCGTGAGACTAAAGGAATTGGTAGAGGACAAGCTAGTGCTTTGTTAGATGTAGTGGCTGCTCGTGATGAATATTTTGAAAAAACAGGTATATATATACCAGTTTGCTCTGATGGTGGAATTGTACATGATCATCATATTACTTTAGCTTTAGCTATGGGAGCAGATTTTGTAATGATGGGAAGATACTTTGCAAGATTTGAAGAAAGCCCTACAAGAAAACTTAAAGTAAATGGAAATACTGTAAAGGAATATTGGGGAGAAGGTTCAAATAGAGCTAGAAACTGGCAAAGATATGATATGGGAGGAGATAAAAAACTTTCTTTTGAAGAAGGTGTTGATTCATACATTCCATATGCAGGACCACTTAAAGATAATTTAGCAATTACAGTAAGCAAAATAAAATCAACAATGTGCAATTGCGGAGCTATTACAATTCCAGAACTACATGAAAAAGCAAGATTAACTCTAGTTTCAAATGTAAGTATAAAAGAGGGAAGTGCTCATGATGTTATTTTAAAGGAAATAGAGCAAAGAACATAATAATTATTTGGTAAATAATTTTAAAATTTAAAGGGAGAATTTATGAAAAACGAAGAATTAATTTTAATAATAGATTTTTATGGACAGTACAATCAATTAATAGCTAGAAGAGTAAGAGAATGCAATGTTTATTCTGAAATAGTTCCATTTAATACAAGCATAGAAAAAATAAAAGAAAAAAATCCAAAAGGAATTATTTTCACAGGTGGACCAGCTAGTGTTTATGGTGAAGATGCACCTAAATGTGATCCGGAAATTTTTAATTTAGGAATACCAGTACTTGGTATCTGCTATGGAATGCAACTTATGACATATATGCTAGGTGGCAAAGTTCAAAGAGCAGACAAAAGAGAATATGGAGTAACAGCTGTTAATATAGATAATTCTTCAAAATTATTTGCTGGATTTGATGCTACAAACGATTGCTTAATGAGTCATACAGACTTTGTAGCTGAACTTCCAGAAGGTTTTGAAAATATAGGAAGTACAGACCATTGTCCAAATGCTGCAATGCAAAACAGAGAAAAAAATTTTTATGGTATTCAATTCCATCCAGAAGTAAATCACACAAATAGAGGAACTGAGATATTAAGAAATTTTGTTTACAATATTTGTGGTTGTACAGGAAAATGGGAAATGAATTCTTTTGTAGAAGATACTATAAAAGCTTTAAAAGAAAAAATAGGAGATAAAAAAGCTTTATGTGCTTTATCTGGTGGAGTAGATTCGTCTGTTGCAGCAGCTCTAGTAAATAAGGCAATTGGAAAAAATTTAACTTGTATATTTGTAGATCATGGCTTACTTAGAAAAAATGAAGCAGAAGAGGTAGAAGAAGTATTTACAAAAAACTTTGATGTTAATTTTGTAAAAGTAGATGCTAGAGCTAGATTTTTAGAAAAACTTGCAGGTATTGAAGAACCAGAAAAGAAAAGAAAAATAATTGGCGAAGAATTTATTAGAGTCTTTGAAGAAGAAGCTAAAAAAATAGGAGCAGTAGATTACTTGGTGCAAGGAACGATTTACCCAGATGTAATCGAAAGTGGAGTAGGTGTAGGAGCTAAAATAAAGAGTCATCATAATGTTGGAGGACTTCCAGACTATGTAGACTTTAAAGAAATAGTTGAACCGCTTAGAGATTTATTTAAAGATGAAGTAAGAAAAGCAGGTTTAGAACTTGGTCTTCCTGAATTTTTAGTATATCGTCAACCATTTCCAGGACCAGGTTTAGCAATTCGTGTAATAGGAGATATTACAGAAGATAAATTAACAATTTTAAAAGATGCAGATTATATATTCAGAGAGGAAATAGCTAAAGCAAAACTAGATAGAAGCATAAATCAATATTTTGCAGTTCTAACAAACTTAAAAAGTGTTGGTGTAATGGGAGATGAAAGAACCTATGATTATACAATAGCTCTAAGAGCTGTTACTACTTCAGATTTTATGACTGCAGAGTGGAGTAAAATTCCATTTGAAGTATTAGAAAAAGTTTCAAGTAGAATTGTAAATGAAGTAAAACATGTAAATAGAGTAGTATATGATATAACAGGTAAACCACCAGCAACTATTGAGTGGGAATAAGAATTTAATAAAATACTTTTAATAGATAGAAAAATAAGTCAGAAGCACTGAATTTTTATTCGGTGCTTTTTATAATATAAATTATTTTAAATTAAGTTTGAAATTTTGCTACATAATAATATTTTTTATATAAATAAATCAATATATAACTCTAAATTTATAATTTATTTATTAAATCAAAATACTTTAAATTTTACAAAACCTATAAATTTATGTTATAATAAAACTGTTTTTGATAGTGTATTGGAAGAATCTAAAAAATTTCATTGGTAGGAGGAATTTATGATTAGAGTTTTATTTGTTTGTTTAGGAAATATTTGTAGATCTCCAATGGCAGAATATGTTTTTAAAGATTTAGTAAGAAAAGAAAATTTATCTAATAAATTTGAAATTGCTTCAGCAGCTACAAGTAGTGAAGAAATTGGTAATGGTATGCACTATGGAACAAAAAGAAAATTAAATGAATTAGGAATTAAATATGAAAAACATATAGCTAGAAAAATTACAAAAGAGGATTATAAAAAATATAATTATATTATAGGAATGGAAGAAAGTAATATAAGAGCTATAAAAAGAATAGTAGGAGAAGATAAAGAAAATAAAATTTTTAGATTATTAGATTTTTCAAAATCTCCAAGAGATATTGCAGACCCTTGGTATACGGGAAATTTTGATAAAACATATGTTGATATTTTAGAAGGTTTAAAAGCATTTTTAAATTTCTTAAAAGAGAAATCTAAATTATAAGCATAGACATTGAAAAATATACTAATATAATATATATTAAAAAATAATGTAAAATATAATAAAAGAATATAAATTAAGAAAGGAATGGATTTTACAATGAAAATTTTAGCAGTAGGAGATATTGTTGGAAAAACGGGTTTACAAAAATTAAAAGAAGAACTCCCAATAATTGTAAAAGAAAATAAAATAGATTTTGTTATAGTAAATGGAGAAAATACTGCAGATGGGATGGGTTTATTAGAAAAACAATATAAAGAAATTTTAAATTTAAGTGTAGATGTAGTTACAATGGGAAATCATACTTGGGCTAAAAAAGAAATATTTAAATTTATAGAAGATGAAAGAATTGTAAGACCAGCAAATTACTCTAAAAATAATCCTGGAAAGGGTTATAGAATATTGACATGTAAATCAAACAAGAAAAAAATAGCTGTTATAAATTTAATAGGCAGAGTAGGTATGAATATTCTATCTGAAAATCCTTTTATAGTAGCAAAAGATATAGTGGAAAATTTAAAAAATACAGTTGATATTATAGTAATAGATATGCACGCAGAAGCAACTGCTGAAAAGATAGCTTTATATCATTATTTAGATGGAAAAGTTACAATTGTTTTCGGAACACATACGCATGTACAAACAGCAGATGAAGAAATTTCAGATAAAGGAACAGGATTTTTATCAGACTTAGGAATGACAGGACCAAAAAGCTCTGTTATAGGTATGGATATTAATACTTCAATAAAGAGATTTGAAACTTCTCTTCCAGAAAAATATAAAATAGCAGAGGGAAAAGCAAAATTAAATGCTTGTATGTTTGAAGTAGATGATGTAGAGAACAAAGTGGTAAATATAGTAAGAATTAATAAATAGATTATAAAAAACTAATTATTTTTTAATAATTAGTTTTTTTATTTAAAGAATGAGATAATTTTTAAAAATTATATTTTGTCGAAAAAGAAAAAATAAAAAAACAATGGTAAAATAAAAATTATTTATCGACAAAAATCGACAAAAACAATGTGAAACCATTGAAAATACTGTAGAAAACTGACACACGAAAGTTTGGAAAAATATAAAAAAACTATGGACTTATTGAAATTAATATTGTAAAATAAGTTTATCGAAACACAAGATAAAATAAAAAAATCATAGGAGGAAAAGAAATGGAAGTTTTAAAAATTTCGTCAAAATCAAACCCAAATTCAGTTGCAGGAGCAATCGCAGGATTGGTAAAAGAAAGTACAAGAGCGGAGATGCAAGCTATAGGAGCAGGAGCTTTGAATCAAGCTATAAAAGCTGTTGCAATTGCTAGGGGCTTTGTTGCTCCATCAGGAGTAGATTTAGTTTGTATACCAGCTTTTGCTGAAGTACAGGTGGAAGGAGAAGACAGAACTGGTATTAAGCTAATTATAGAATCTAGAAAATAACTAAAGAACAAAATAATTAAATATTTTATACAAATGTGTTTAGATAAACTTTAAACAAAAGCAATTTAATAAAAAATAAACCATATTCTCGCCGTTAAAGAATATGGTTTTATTTTTTTGTGTATCCCTCCTTTAGTGCGTAAGGTCATATGGGATGTTCCAAATTCCCCACAGAATTACCACCAGGGCAATTACTCTGGCAAGGGCAGAACAGAACTGAGGATTTATCTGTGGAATATGGAGTAGTATCCGGTTGAAGCTACGATAGAGCCATCTTCCAAGCCTATAGTGCAGACTGGGATTAGTTCTATCTAAAACGAGACGCAATCTGTTTCTTGGATCTCTCCGAACTGAAAGTCTGAAAGGCTGGTGAGTGTCTGCCATACGGCCATTAATTGCACCGTATATTAGATAAAACCATGCCAAGCAGACATTTATTATTACTGTAATCAGCAACACGATTGTTGCTACGATAGCGCCTCTAGCTCCATAAAGAACCCTACGATAGTGTCCGAAGGAGAGCATCAAGGCTATTCCCAGAAGTATCAGCAAAATGTAGCCGTATTCCCGAAGGTACACGGTTCCAATTGCAAAAATCCACTGCAGAGCCTGCTCTTCCATGTAAATGATGCCTTTGATGGGCCACAAAATCGAAAAAATGATAGTCATCAGAAATTCCATAATATCTCCTCCTGTTGTCTCGTGTCCTAAAGTAAATTTCGTAAACGGCTTTAGAGATTTACTAAGTACACTTTTTGCGTATCTAAATATATTATACCATATTATGTAAAATATTTCAATTTGATATTTTGCATATATATGAGCAAAAAACAAATTATAAAGCATAAGGAAGGTAGGCAGAAGAAAGCTTAAATAAAATTGTATAAAAAACTTGAAAGTTTAATCAAAATGATATAAGATTAATATCGGATATATAGAAAGGTGAAGAAATATTGGAAAAGAGTTATTTTAAATATATTTTTGTAATAGTAGTTATTGCGTTAGTAGCATATACTGGTTACAAGATAATAAAAGAAAACAAAGAAACTGATGATGCCAATTTAGATCAAACATCTACTGTGAGTACTATACAAAAAGATTTACGATTAGCAATTGCTGAAATGGATACTATAAACCCAATACTTAGTAAAAATCGTAATGTTCAAGAAATTAGTAAAATAATCTTTGAGCCACTTATAACTTTGAACGAAAACTATAAAAAAGAATATCGTTTAGCAGAGGAAGTTGCAAAACAAGATGATTTAAATTACTTAGTAAAATTAAGGCAGGATGTAGTATGGCACGACAATATGCCTTTTACAGCAAATGATGTTAAATTTACAGTAGACACAATAAAAAATGGTGAAATTAGCTCAATATATTCTGAAAATTTAAGATATGTAACTAGTCTAGAAGTAATAGATAATTATACTATTAAATTTACATTATCACAAGAAGTTCCTTTTTTTGAGTATTATTTAACATTTCCTATTATAAGCCAAAAATACTATGAAGGAACAGATGTGCAAAATGCAGATAAAAATGTAGCTCCTGTTGGTACAGGCTTATTTAAAATTGTTTCTGTAAATGCAAATGTAATTACCCTTGCTAGAAATGATGCTTATTGGGATCAAAGTAGAAAGCCTATGGCAGAGGAGATAATTCTTACAAACTATCAAACTATGGGAGAAGTATATAATGCTTTTAAAAGTGGAGATATAGATATAGTTACTGTAACTGCTAGTAATGTGGAAGAATATATAGGTACCATAGGCTATAATAAAATAGAATATAAAGCAAGAAACTATGATTTTTTAACTTTAAATACGGCTTCTAATATTTTTTCAGATAAAGAAGTTAGAAAAGCGTTAAGCTATTGTATCGATAAAGAAAATGTAAGAGCAACTTGCTTAGGAAATGGATATACTGTTTCAAATTTTAGTTTAGATATGGGAAACTGGTTATATACAAGAGATTTAAATGTAGAAACTAATACAGAGCAAGCAAAAGCAATACTAGAAGCAGATGGTTGGAGCTATAGAAATAATAGATGGCAAAAGAGAATTGACGGTCAAAATAGTAGATTAAGTTTTACAATAACTGTAAACAGTGATAATGAAGGAAGATTAAAAGCAGCACAAAATATTGCAGAACAATTGAATAATTTTGGAATGGAAGTTAGTGTAAGAGAACTATCTTCAGATAGATATTATGATGCATTAAATAATAGAAATTATGATTGCATAATTACAGGTATTGAAACAGGTTTTTCACCTAATTTAGAGACTTTTTTTGGTGCTGGAAATATTGCAAATTACAATAACGAAGAATTACAAAATATATTACAGTCTGTAAAAAATGTTCAAGATGAAGCTGAAATGCATAATTATTATAGTAGAATTTTTGATATATACTTAGAAGAAGTACCATATATTGGTTTATATAGAAATACAGAATCAATTATATGTAACCAAGGATTAGTAGGAAATATAACACCAAATACTTTTAATATATATCACAATATAGAAAAGTGGTATAGGCAATAAAAAAATAAGAAAAACAAAAAATTGCTTGACAAAAATTTTTTTAAATATATAATATATACAAACGAAAGTTTTACAAACATATTTTCGAGAAGGAGAAAGAAAATGGGAGATAATTCAGAAAAAAGAAAAGCCTTAGATGCAGCAATGAGTCAAATTGAAAAACAATTTGGAAAAGGTTCTGTTATGAAACTTGGAGATTTTCAATCAATGAATGTGGAAGCAATTTCAACAGGAGCCTTAAATTTAGATATAGCTTTAGGAATAGGTGGTATTCCTAAAGGAAGAATTATAGAAATATTTGGACCAGAATCATCTGGTAAAACTACCTTAGCTTTGCATGCTGTTGCAGAAGCTCAAAAACTTGGGGGAGAGGCAGCTTTTATAGATGCTGAGCATGCTCTAGACCCAGCTTATGCAAAGAAAATTGGAGTAGATATAGATAATTTAATTGTATCTCAACCAGATACAGGAGAACAAGCTTTAGAAATAGCAGAAGCATTAATTAGAAGTGGAGCAATAGATATTATAGTAGTAGATTCCGTTGCAGCTCTAGTTCCAAAAGCAGAGATAGATGGCGATATGGGAGATTCTCATATTGGTTTGCAAGCTAGACTTATGTCTCAAGCATTAAGAAAATTAGCTGGTGCAATTAATAAAACAAATGCAATTATAATATTTATAAATCAATTAAGAGAAAAAGTAGGAATAATGTTTGGAAATCCAGAAACAACTCCTGGTGGTAGAGCATTAAAATTTTATGCTTCTGTAAGAATGGATATTAGAAAAATAGAAAATATAAAACAAGATGGTAATGTAGTAGGAAGTAGAACCAGAGTAAAAATTGTAAAAAATAAAGTAGCACCACCTTTTAGAGAAGCTGAATTTGATATTATTTATGGAAAAGGAATATCAAAAGAAGGAAGCTTATTAGACTTAGGCGTAGATTTAGATATTATAGAAAAGAGTGGATCTTGGTTTAGTTACAATGGAGAAAAAATTGGACAAGGTAGAGAAAATGCAAAAAAATATATATTAGAGCATCCAAAGATGGCAGAAGAAGTAGAAAAGAAAGTAAGAGACAATTTTTCACAAGCTTTTGAGAATGCTTTAGTAGATGGAGAACCTGAAGAAGATGAGGACGAAGAACCATTAGAAGAATAAATCAAAGGAGGTAACAGCACTTTGCTGTTTCTATAGTTACAATGGAGAATGAACTATTAAAAAAACTAAATACTTTAAATGAAAAAAGTAGTATTAAAGATATTCAAGAGTATGCAAATAAAATGATAGAAGAACGAGGCTTTGAAGATGAAACACCACAAGATATATTAATGCTATTATTCGAAGCTTTTAAGAAAAAAGAAGAAATAAATATGAAAAGAACTTGGAAATAGAAAATGAAAGAATTTAAATTAGAAGATTCAGAAAAACTTGTAGATTTTGATAAATTAAAGAAAATAGATGCTTTAAAAACTAAAGTGCTTAAATATGCTCTATATAAAAAAAGAACAGAAAATGAAATTAGAGAAAAATTTTCAGATGAAGATGAAAATCTTTTAGAAGATGTTATAGAAAATTTAAAAGAATTAAATTATATAAACGACAATATTTATATGGAAAAAAGCTTACAAGAATTTATTGCATTAAAAAGTTTATCTATAAAAGAAGTTTCATATAAGTTATTACAAAAAGGAATTAAAAAATCTTTAGTAGATGATTTTATTTGTAATAATAAAGAAAAAATGTTAGAATATGAAATACAATCTGCAATAAAGCTTTTAAGAAAAAAATTGCAAAATACTGAATTAGAAGAAGCAAAAAATTTTCTCTATAAAAAAGGATATATGAGTGAAAGCATAAGTATTGCAATAGACGAATTAGAAAACGAAGGAAATGAGAATAATGAACAATAATATACTTAGTTTAGAAACAAAAAAATATGAGTTGCAATTAGATAATTTTGCAGGTCCATTAGATTTATTGTGTTATCTAATAGAAAAAAATAAAATGGATATATATAAAGTTAAAATTAGTGATATAGCAGATCAATATATTTATTATCTACAAGAACAGGAAAAACTAAATTTAGATATAGCTAGTGAATTTTTGGTAATGGCTTCTACTCTAATTCTAATTAAGTCTAAAGGATTACTTCCAAAGGAAACTGAAGATGAAGCAGAGCTTACAGAGGAAGAACTTTTAAGAAGAATTATAGAATATAAAAAGTACAAAGAAATAAGTAAAAAATTCAGAGAAAATATAAATGAATTTTCAAAAAGACTATATAAATTACCAGATAAAATAGAATTACCAAAGCAAAAAATAGAAAAGAAATATTGCTTAGAAGATATAGTATCTTCTTATAAATCATTAGTAAAAAAGAATGAAGAAAAGAAGAACGAAAATGCAAAAAATATAGAACAAATTGCAATACACGATACTTATACAGTAGCAGATAAGGTAAGAGAAATCTTTAAAGAATTAGTAAATAGACCAAAGTTTGTATTTGGTAAATTATTTAAATTAGGAGAGAAACCAAAAGCAGAAGTAGTAACAGCATTTTCTGGTGTACTAGAGCTTAGTAGAAGAAACAAAATAACAGCAGAGCAAAATAAACTTTTTGGAGATATAGTAATATCTAAGGCTAAACCAATAGATAAATAAAATTATAAATATAAAGGAGGAAAATTATGAAAGAATTAGTTTTAAAAAGATGTGAAAAATGTGGAGCTATGGTTAAAGTAGTAGAAGACTGCAATTGTGAAGGTTGTGGAATAGTTTGCTGTGAAGAACCAATGAAAGTAGTAGCTCCAAATTCAGTAGATGCAGCTTTTGAAAAACATATTCCAAACTATGAAATAGAAGGAGACAAAATTATAGTTACTTGTAATCATGTTATGGAGGAAGAACACTATATTGAATGGATTGCTATGGTTTCAGAGGACAGAGAATGTACTAAATATTTAAAACCTGGAGAGAATGCAAAAGTAAGTTTTAAATATATACCAGGTTCAATACTATATGCATACTGCAATAAACATGGTTTATGGAAAAAAGATGTAGTATAATTACATAAATAATATAAAAAAGGAAAAAATAACCATAAAGGAGAATTTATGGTTATTTTTTTATGGCTTTTAGCAATAGGTATATTAATATTTTTATTTCTTTTAGCTATAATTACAGGTAAACTAAGAGTTGAAATAAAAAATTTGGAGATAAAAAATAAAGAAGAATGGAATTTAAGATTAGTACAAGAGCTTATGGAAGAGCTAGAAAAAGAAGAACTGGTTTCTACTCATAAAGTAAAGGAACTAATACAGGAAAAGTTTTTTTATATAAAATATGATTTTGTGATTAGTTTATATATTTTTAAATTTATAAAAATCTTTAGCTTAAATGCAAATAATAAAAGTGTAAAAATATATGGCAAAAAAATTAACAAGGATAAGTTAATAAAAAAACTTCAAGCAGAAGAAATAAAAATATCATTAAAAGATAAAATTAAACTATCTAAAAGACTAATACCAAGTTTAAAAAATTTTGAATTATATATGAAATTAGGAACAGATAATCCAATATTAAGTGCTTTTTTGGTTTATATTTTAAATACCTTGTTAACAATATTTCTAACTGAAGCATCTAAAAAAAGTAAATTAGAAGAAATAAAAAAATGGAGATATCTAATAATGCAAAATAATTTTATTCAAAATAGTTTAAACTTGATACTTTCTTGCATAATTGAATGGAAGCTTGTGCATATTATGTATATGTTTAGTTTATTAAAAAAAGGGAGAGTGAAGAAAAATGGAAAATCATCCAATAGAAGGACTAATGAAAAGTGCTATGGATAGTATTCAAAATATGGTGGATGTAAATACTATTATAGGAGAGCCTATAGAGACTTCAAATAATATGGTAATCATACCTATTTCAAAAGTTTGTTTTGGTTTTGCTGCCGGAGGTAGTGAGTTTAGAGGAGAAACTGTAAATGAGTATAGGAAAAAAGAAAAGGAAGAAGAAATACAATATAGATTACCTTTTGGAGGAGGTAGTGGAGCAGGAGTAAGCATTACGCCGGTAGCTTTTGTAGTTATAACTTGTGATTCAATTAAATTAATGCCAGTAGAACACGCTTCTACAATAGATAAACTTTTAGATTATGTACCAGATTTTATGGAAAAAGCAAATATAATTGCAAATAAAACATTAGAAAATAGAAATAAGAAAGATAAAAAAGCGGATAAAGAAGAAAAAAAGAATGAAAACATAGAAAGTGTAAAAATAAAAAAGCCAATAAAAGAGAAAAAAGCAGAAGAAAAGATAGAAGAGGTAGAAATAGAATATGACGAAACAAATAAAGCTGAAGAATATCTAGAAGATGAGTAAATTTTTATTTAAACAAAGAAAACTAAAAAGATTTATTACAAGTATCAAAAATAGGAGAAAATAAGCTTAAATTTCGTTGTAAATATTAAAAAAATATAATATAATAATTGCGATAAAAGTTTTAATAAGGAAGAAAGAAAAATTGATAAATTTAAAAAAAGAAATTCAGTATGTAAAAGGTGTAGGACCAAATAGAGTAAAGCTTTTAAACAAACTAGGTATTTATACTTTGGAAGATATAATTACATATTTTCCAAGAGAATATGAAGATAGAGGAAAAATAAAGAAGATTACAGAACTAGTAAATGGAGAAGAAGCTTTAATTTCAGCTTATCCTGTTCGGTCGAATGAATGAAATAAAAATTAGAAAAAATTTAAGCTTATGTAAATTATATGTAAGAGATGAAAGTGGTGGTTGTGAAATTGTTTGGTATAATCAAGGCTACTTAAAAAATGTATTTAAACCAAATGAGAGATATAAATTTTACGGAAAAGTAAAAGCAGGCTTTGGAAAATATGAGATGCAATCACCCGTATATGAACCAGAAAATAGCAATAAAAATACTGGAAAGATTATTCCAATATATCCTTTAACTTATAATCTTTCTCAAAATACTATAAGAAAAATAATCGAAAATGCACTTACAGAGGTACTTCGGAAAATTAGAAGAAACTTTACCAAAATACTTAATAGAAAAATATCATTTTTACGATATAAATACAGCAATTAAGCAAATTCATTTTCCAGATAATTTTGAAAAATTTAAACTAGCTAGAAATAGATTAGTATTTGAAGAATTACTTGCCATGCAACTTGCTCTTTTAAGTTTAAAAAATAGATACGAGGTAAAGAAAACAGGAATAGCCTTCTTAAAAGAAGCTAAAATGTCCGATATAATAGACACTTTACCTTTTAAATTAACAAAAGCTCAGCTTAGAGTATTAGAAGAAATAGATAGAGATATGGAAAGCTCTAAGCCAATGAATAGATTACTACAAGGAGATGTAGGTTCAGGAAAAACAGTAGTAGCTTTACTAAGTTGCTATAAAGCCGTTAAATCTGGATATCAAGCTACTATTATGGCACCAACAGCAATACTTGCAACTCAGCATTTAGAAAGCTTTAATGAAATTTTAAAAGATACAGGAATTAAATGTGAGTTACTAGTAAGTGGAATATCAAAAAAGAAAAAGGAAGATATTTTAAAAAGACTGGCAGAAGGAGAAATTGATATACTAATAGGAACACATGCAATTTTAGAGGAAAATGTTATATTTAAAAATTTAGGTTTAGTAGTTACTGATGAGCAACATAGATTTGGCGTAAGGCAAAGAAGTATTATAGCACAAAAGGGAGAAAATCCAGATATACTTGTTATGACAGCTACTCCAATTCCAAGAACCTTGGCTTTAATTCTATATGGAGACTTAGACATATCGATAATAGATGAGCTTCCACCAAATAGAAAGAAAATTGAAACTTATGCAGTAAAAAAAGGTATGGAAGCTAGAGTTAATAATTTTATAGCAAAAAATATAGAAGAAGGAAGACAATGCTATATTGTATGTCCTTTAGTAGAAGAAAACGAAGAAATAAATGCGGCTTCTGTAATGGAACTTGTAGAGCATTATCAAACTAAAGTTTTTCCAAATTTTAGAGTTACATATTTGCACGGAAAAATGCGTCCAAAAGAAAAAGATAGTATAATGGAAGAATTTAAGAATGGAAATATTGATATTTTAATATCTACTACTGTAATAGAAGTTGGAGTAAATGTACCAAATGCTAATATTATGCTAATAGAAAATGCTGAGAGATTTGGATTGGCGCAACTTCACCAATTGAGAGGTAGAGTTGGAAGAGGAGAATATCAATCTTATTGTGTATTAAAATATGAAGGAAATTCAAAAATTATTCAAGAAAGAATGAAGGTTATTTCTAGTACTAATGATGGTTTTGTAATATCAGAAAAAGACTTGGAGCTAAGAGGCTCTGGAGAGTTTTTTGGAACAAGGCAACATGGAATACCAGAATTTAAAATTGCAAATTTATTTGAAGATATGAATATTTTAAAAATGGTACAAGCTATTGCTATGGAAATTATAAATAAGGATCCATTATTAGAAAAAGAAGAAAATAAAATTTTGCAAAAAATGATAAAAGAAAAATTTAAAGATAGAATAGAAATATAGATAAAACACTAGCTAAATTCATTGACAAATAGAGCAAAAGAGAATAAAATATAAATACTAATTTAAAATAAAATTGAGGATGTTGAAATGAGAATATTTTTATTATTTATAGGAATAGTATCTGCAATGATAGGAATAAAATTTATATATGATGCAAGACCAATTGTAAAAGATTTTTTCAGTTTTGGAGATAAAAATGATGCTACTTTAGGTTTAAAACTATTTGGATTTTTATTAGTGATTATTGGAGGAATTTTATTATACTTTAATTTTTAAGATATATACTAAGGAAAGGAGGAAAGTATAATTTTTTAAAAAATATTATACAAAAAGAATATGATAATAAAGTGTGAGAATGAATTAATAGAAATAGAAGAACCAAAGCCAATTAGAGAAGCTTTGAAAACTCAAATGGAGAAAAGTAATGTAAAAGAAATTATTGCAGCAAGATTTAACAATGAAGTTGTTTCTTTAGATCATAAAATAGATAAAGATGGTAAAATTGAATTTATAAATATAGAAAATAAAGATGGTAGATATATATACATAAGAGGTGCTTTATATATTACAAGTAAAGCAATATCAGAGCTATATCCAAGAGCACTACTTACAGTAAATTATCAATTATCAAATGCAATGTATTGTCAAATTGATAATATGAGTATTACAGAAGATATGATTGTAAAAATTAGAGCAAGAATGAAGGAAATTATAGAAAAAGATATACCAATTAGAAAAGTAGTAATGTCTAAAGAAGAAGCAGAAGAGTTTTATAAAAGAGAAGAATCTTTAAAGGGCAGATTACAGACAGATGTAAATAAAGAGAAAATTAGTTTATACTATTGCGAGGATTACTATAATTATTTCTATGGAATTATGCCTGTTTCTACTGGAGCAATAAAATTATTAGATATAGAAAAATTTAGAAATGGTTATCTAGTAAAATATCCAAGTTCAGAAAATCCAAAAGAGCTTCAAAAAGAAGGACAAAAATCTCTAAAACAAATTTCTGCAATGGATGAATATGAAGAAATTTATTCATTAATGAAAATGAATACTGTATATAAATTAAATAAAAAATTAAGAGAAGGAAAAGTAAAAGAGCTTATATTAATTTCAGAAGCTATACATGAAAAGAAAATTGCAGAAATAGCACAAAAAATTAGAGATAGGCAAAATGTTAGAATGGTTTTAATAGCTGGACCTTCTTCTTCAGGAAAAACTACTTTTGCAAATAAATTGGGAATGGCTCTTAGAGTACAAGGTATAAAACCAGTAACACTTTCAACAGATAATTACTTTGTAGAAAGAGAAAATAATCCAAAGGATAGTGAAGGAAACTATGATTTTGAATGTATTGAAGCAATAGATACAGAGCTATTTAACAAGCAACTAGTGGATTTATTAAATGGAAAAGAAGTAGATCTTCCTACTTTTGATTTTATTGTAGGTAGTAAAAAATATTTAGGCAATAAGATGAGGCTAGAAAAAGATGAAATACTTATAATAGAAGGAATACACTGTTTAAATGATAAACTAACTAGTTTAATACCAAAAGAAAATAAATTTAAAATCTACATTAGTGATTTAACAGTTTTAAATATTGATTATTACAATAGAATTTCTACTACAGATACTAGACTAATTCGTAGAATGGTACGAGATTACAATTTTAGAGGTTATTCTGCTTTACATACTTTAAAAATGTGGAAATCAGTTAACAGAGGAGAGCAAAAATATATATTTCCATTTCAAGAAGAGGCCGATTGTATGTTCAATTCTTCTATTGTATATGAACTATCAGCATTAAAAAAATATGCTTTACCGCTATTAGAAGAGATAACTAATGATAATCCAGAGTATAGTGAGGCTAGAAGACTAATTTCTATGCTACAATACTTTGATACAGTAGAGCCAGATTGGATACCAAATAATTCTCTTTTAAGAGAATTCATAGGCGGAAGTATTTATGATGTATAAGAGGAAGAAAAATGGCAAATTTTACAGTAATTGATGAAGATTTTATTTGTGAGCATTGTGGAAAATATGTTTCAAAATTAGGATATTCTTGTAGAAATCATTGCCCATATTGCTTACATTCAAAACATATAGATATAAAGCCTGGAGATAGGAAAGAGACCTGTAAAGGAGACCTTGAGCCTGTAGGTTTAGAAATAGATAGTAAAAAAGGCTATGTAGTAATTTTTAAATGTAAAAAATGTGGAGCAGTTAGGAAAAATAAGGCAGCAGAAGATGATAATATGGATTTAATAATAAAGCTTAGTACTAAGCACGATTATTAAAAATAAAAAACAAAGGAATTAGAAAAATGGAAAATAAAAAAGTATTAGAAAACCTAAGAAAAATTTGTGTAGTTTTAATTGTTATTTGGATGATTGTAGTATTTATATTTTCACATCAAACAGGAGAGGGTTCTTCTGGTTTAAGTTCGAAGATAGCTGAATTTCTGTTTAAAAATGAGCAATTAGCAGAGAAAATGGAAGCTTTTATAAGAAAAGGTGCTCATATGACAGAGTATGCAGTAGGAGCAATACTTTTTTATAGCTATTGTTTAACATATCCTAAGATGCCTGCTAAGAAGAGAATAATCTTTGCAGAAATGTGTATAGTACTATATGCAATAACAGACGAATTACATCAGTTATTTATTCCTGGAAGAAATGGAAGTATTATAGATATTTTAATAGATGCTGCTCGGTGGAATGCTTGGAATAGGAATACTTTGGCTTGCAAGCAGAATTATTATAGGTCTAGAATATAAGGCAAAAGAAGAGGTAGAAAGAGGAAAATAATTTATTTTAAGGCAAGAAAGGAATTAGAAAATGATTCAATTTAAAAAGGAAATAGCAAAGAAAATAGCAGAAGCAACTGAATTAGATATAAGTGAGATAGAAGGATATATTGAAGTACCACCTTCTTCAGATATGGGAGATTATGCATTCCCTTGCTTTAGATTAGCCAAAATTTTAAAAAAATCACCTATGCTTATTGCAGAAGAGTTAAAAGAAAAAATAAATATAGGTGAAAACATAGAGAAGATAGAAATTGTTAGTGGATATTTAAATTTCTTTATAAACAAAACTTCTCTAATACAAACAGTATTAAAAGAATTGGAAGAAAAGCAAGATAATTTTGGTGCCAATAATTCTGGAAATGGAAAAAATATTATCGTGGAATATTCTTCTCCAAATATAGCAAAGCCTTTTCATATAGGTCACTTAAGAAATACAATTATTGGAGCTGCCCTTTACAATATATATAAATATTTAGGTTATAATACTATTGGAATTAATCATTTAGGAGATTATGGTACTCAATTCGGAAAATTAATCGAAGGCTATAAAAGGTGGGGAAACGAGTACAATATAGATGAAAATCCAATTGAAGAGTTAATGAAGATATATGTAAGAATAAACGATTTATGTAAAGAAGATGAAAGTGTATTAGAAGCTTGTAGAGAAAATTTCAAGCTCCTAGAAGAAGGTGATAAATATTGCACAGAACTATGGGAAAAATTTAGAGCTGTTAGCTTAAAAGAATTTCAAAGAATATATGATTTGTTAGGTGTAAAATTCGATTCTTTAAAAGGTGAATCTTTTTACACAGATAAAATGGATGAAGTAGAAGATATATTAAACAAAGCAGGAGTAATTACAGAATCACAAGGTGCAAAAATTGTAGATTTAGAGGATAAAGGATTAGGAGTTTGTATTATTCGTAAGTCAAATGGATCTACAATATATGCAACTAGAGATTTAGCTGCTATTAGATATAGAGCCAAAACCTATGATTTTGATAAATGCTTATATGTAGTAGCTTATGAGCAAGCTTTACATTTTAAACAAGTATTTGAAGTTGCAAAATACTTAGATATACCAGAAAAATGCCAAAAAGGTTTAGAGCATGTACAGTATGGAATGACAAGATTAACTACTGGAAGAATGTCTACTAGAGAAGGAAATGTAATTAAGGTAGAAGAATTATTAAAAGAAGCTATTTCAAGAGTTAATAAAATTATAGAAGAAAAAAATCCAAATATGGAAAACAAGGAACTTGAAGCAAAGAAAATAGGAATAGGTGCAGTAATTTTTAATAATTTATGTACAACAATTATTAAAGATCAAATATTTGACTGGAATACAGTATTAAATTTTAATGGAGAAACAGGACCATACATTCAATATGTGTATGTAAGAACAAAGAGTGTACTTGAAAAAGCTAAAGAGATTCCTCCTTTAAGTGAAGTAAACATAGAATTATTAAAAGATAAAGAAAGTTTAAAAATAGTACAAAATTTGTATCAATTTGAAGATACTTTAATGCAATGTGTAGAAAAAAATGAACCATCAATTTTAGCAAGATATTTAATAACATTAGGACAAAGTTATAGCAATTTTTATAATGAAAATAAAATAATAGATGGAGAAAATATTGATTTACAAAAAGCAAGAGTATATCTAACTAAGTGTGTAGGAGATGTATTGAGAATAGGAGCTGCTCTACTTGGTATGGAAATGCCAAATAAGATGTAAAATATAAAAATCCTGATATTATTATCAGGATTTTTTAGTTTTAATAGAATAAATAGTTTTAATGTAAAAACGAAAGGAATACTTATGAAAACAAAAAATGAGAAAAAGCTAGAAGCAGAAAAATCAAAAGTATCTAAAAAAGTTATAGACGAAAAACAAGTAGAAGAAATAAAAGAAATTGCTAAAGAAAAAACAGAAAAAATTAAAGTAAAATTGGAAGAAGAAGCAGATAAACAAAAAGAATTTACAATATTGGGGTATAGAATTTGGAGAATACTTGCTTATTTTGTAATATATAGCTTTTTAGGCTTTTGTTTAGAAACACTTTATGGACTTTTAACAAAAGGTGTAATAGAAAGTAGACAAAGCTTTCTATATGGACCTTTTTGTGCTATATATGGTTTTGGAGCTGTTATTATGATTTTGTTGCTTCAATATTTTAAGAGAAATAATTATACAATTTTTTTAGGTGGCTATTTAATAGGTTCTGGAATTGAGTATTTTGTAAGCCTAATAGGTGAAAAGCTATTACATGTTAAATGGTGGGACTATTCTTCAGAACCATTCAATATAGGTGGAAGAGTTTGCTTATTTTATTCTATCGCTTGGGGACTTTTAGCAATATATTTAATAACTCACATAAATCCTTTTGTAGATAAAATTATAGATAAAATAAAAGAAAAATTACCAAAATACCTTTTACCAGTAGTATTTGATTTGGCTACAGCTTTTTTGGTAATAGATTGTATAGTATCTGCATTTGCTATAAATATTTTTTATTCAAGATTAGTGTATAATTATAATTTGAATATACCAAATGCCGAAATTTATGCAAAAACTTATGAAGAAATTTTAGAAAATGATAGTTTAAAAGAGTTCACAGATAAACACTTTTCTGATGAAAAAATGCTAAGAACATATCCAAATTTAAAACTACAAGATGTAGATGGAAATATTATTTTTATAAAAGATGTATTAAAACATATAAAACCGTATTATGTAAAGGTATATACACCTAAAAACAATATAAGATTAACAAATACAGAACAAGTAACTTACGAAGAAAATAGCATAAATGAAAAATAAATGTTACATTTTTGTTACATTAAAAAAAGTACTTTTAAAAAGGAAGCCTATGTTGTATAATATAAATATATTTTTGAAGTAGGATATAAATTAACTAGAAGGATAAAAAGGAGAAAAATAAGTGGCTAAAATATATAATTTAACTAATATTAAGAATATAAAGCAAATGAATATATTTTACAAAAGCATATTAAATGTTTTTAAATATGAAGAACAATTTGCTATTCTTATAGATGAAAAGCATATATGTTTTGTGCCAAACGAAGAAGAAACACAGAAATTCATTAGAAATATAAATTTAAATATTGCTAGCAAATGTATAGAAAATAAACAACAAAATAAAAATGAAAAGCCACGAATTACATATCAAAATACAAATGAAGAAGATGAAAAAGTTAGGGTTAATGCTTTAGGCAATATTTACGATTGTTTTGTAGTAAGCACAAAAGATGTAAGAATAGATGGAACAATATTAACTCCAAATAAAAGATTAATAAAACAGTTTTATGCTAAAGCAATAAAGAAAGGTAAAAAATATGAAGCTTTAGATTTTAATTTTGAGGAATTAGATTCAGGTCTTATAAATGATGTTGCAACTTTAGTTTTAGGCATACAAAAATTAGATTCTTCACAAATAGCTAGTTTTAAAAATTATTCAGAAAATTATAGTGAATTACTTTCAGAATTTCTAGAGCTTGGAGATAGCAAAAATAAAACATTAAAAAATTGTGAAATAAACAATGATTTAGTAGATACTGTTTTGCAGTTAGAAAAGGCTTTTAAAGAACTAAGACCACTAAGAAAAGCTATAGTTTTACACAAATCTGCAGAAGGCATTTTAAAAGAATTAAACGAAAACCAAGAAGTTTCTTTTACATCTTTTATAGAAGCATCATTAACAGAAAAAGAAGAAAATTATCAAAATTCTGTTTTTTATCATTTAATTATTCCAAAAGGAACACCTTTTGTTTTACTTAACCAGATACAAGATAAAGAAAATAGTGAAAATGATATATTGCTTCCACCTTCAAACTTTGAAGTAAAAGGAATAGAAAGTATAAACAATAGAAAAACAGATATAAAACTAAAATTTAATAAACTAGAAGATATTAGAGAAATTTTATTAAAAGCTTTTAGAGAAAATCGTAGAGAATATGTTAAAGCAAATAGCAACATGAAAAAGAGCAGAGATCAATATGAAAAAAATAAATTTAAATATAATAAATTTTATTTAAATTATAATGAACAATATGATTTATTTGATGAAATAGATAAGTTAATAGAAAATAAAAAAATAAACTATATATTAGAAGAAATTGAAGATATAGATTACGATAAAGAACTATTTCTACCAGTAGGAGACTATGGAATTGCTCACACTAAAAGAGCAATGTTAGAAGTGGCAATATTAGCTAATATAGAAAAATTATCCGAGCAAGAAACAAAAATTTTAATTGCAAGTGCAAAATATCATGATATAGGAATAAAAAATGATGAAAAAGATAGAGAACATGGTAAAAATAGTATTTCAAGACTAAAACATGAATTAGACAATTTTTCAGAAGAAGATAAAGAATTTATAAAATTTTTAATAGTTCAACATTCTGAAGACAAAAAGAAAAATGAAGAAGTTATAGAAAGTTTGCCAGAAACTAAAAAAAGTAAATATAAGAAATTGCTTTTATATTTTAAAGATATAGATGAATTAGAAAAAGTTCGTTTGTATGATTTAAATCCATTAAATCTAGAAAATGAAGTTTCTAAGAAAATGATAAATATAGCTTTTATGAATTGGAATTTATTTGAAACTTTATTTTCATATTTACTTGCAGAGACTTTTGCAGAGTCTAGAGTAGAAGATATACTAACTCATGAAAAAATTTTAGAGCAAGAACAAGAAAAGAAGAAAGCCTTTGCTTTAATTAGAATAGAAGATAAAAGTACACTTTTATCTAAGGCTATAAAAATTTTTGATAAATTGCGTGGTGGTTCTAAAGAAGAGAGCAATTCCGAAGAAAATTCTGCGGCGGCTGCAAAAGCAAGATTATCTAAGGTTATGATAGGTAGACAAATTGCAAAAGAAGAATTAGAAAAGGAAAATAATGAGAATAACACAGCTATAAAAAATGTAGGAAATGTTATACAAACGGCAAGAAGTATTGAAAATTTACCACAAAATAATCAAACTAATGGAATATAGATAGGAAGAAAAGCCTATTGTTTATTAATAATTAAAAGAATAGATATAGGTATCTATTCTTTTAATATATATTAAATATTTAGAGGTAAAAGATGGAAAACAAAGAAAAAATAAGAGCTTTATTTCAAAAATGGAAAAAAGAAAGAACCGATGAAAATTTTGAAAATTTTTATAATGCTTCAAAAACTTTGGTATATAAAATCGCTTTTACTTTTTTGAAAAACGAAGAAGACAGTAAAGATTTAGTGCAAGAAATTTTTGTAAAAATATATAAATTAGATGATCAAAAATTACCAAGTTATAATGAAACTACTTGGATATATTCAGTAACAAAAAATTCTGCAATTAATTTTATTAAAGCTAAAAGGCCGCAAATAAACTTAAGTGAAATATATGAACTTCAAGATGATAGAAATGAGATAGATAAAATTATAGAAAAAGAAAGATTTGAAAATCTAATATATAATTTACCAATTAAAGAACAAGAAATTATTTCGTTAAAAATTTTGGGAGAATTTACTTTTAAGGAAATTGCAAATCTTTTAGATATGAAAGTATCTACTGTACAATGGTATTATTATAAATCTATAAGAACATTAAGATTATTTCTTGCTAATATGTCAATGTTTGCAATTACATTAGTATTGTATTTGAAATCTTCTTTAAAAGATAGAGCTTCTGGAAAAGAGGAAAGTTCTCAAATTGCAACAAACAAAACAACAAATACAATGCAAACAAACGAAATTTTAGAAGAAAATGAAGAAACTCAAAAAAATGAACTTCAAGATACTGCTACAAATGAAACCAAAAGTAATTCAGAAGAAAATGAAGAAAGAAATAGTGTGGAAAATAGTTTAGCTACAGAAAATAATGTAATAAATGAAATTACTAATACTAACGAAATATTAAATAATGTATTAGAAAATGCTACTGAAAAAGAGACTTCATCTGGTGAAACACAAACTAGCAATAGCTTTGCTTTTGTTGAAACGACAAATTCATATCTTTTTGCATGTACAGTATTTTTTGTACTAACAATAGTATTTTTAGTATTATTTATAAAATCACAAAAAAATAATAAAAGAGATAAAAATTAATATAAAATATTATAAAAATTATAAAAGGGGAAAACTAAAGATGAAGAGAAAAACTTTACTATTGATTGCCATTTTTATTTGTCTTGTATTAGTAATCTTGGCTGGAATTGTTGTAATAAATAGAATAAATCAAGAAGCAAATTTTACTAATAACCAAATAGCCAATGTAAATAACACAGAAGAAAATCTTAGCAAAGAAGAAAAAATGAAAGAAGCTGGTATTCCAAAAGAATATTATAATTCCGTAGTAACACTCGATGGAATTACTTATAATGCTCAAAAAGTAATTGATTTCTTTTACTATATTGAATATGGACATAATGAAGAAGCAGGAGCTTTAGAAGATAAGGAAATACAAATAGTAGAATTCAATAAAAATAAAGAGCCAGTAGTAAAAAATATTGTGGCAAAGCCTGTTAATGATGAATATCCATACTATGAAAAGTATATAATCACAGAGGATAATACAAAAAATACAATGCTTTTAAAAGAAGAAAGAATTGTAACTAGTGAAGAATATGAGGTATATCATTACCTTATAGAATCTGATGTAACTACAAAACTAGATGGAGATGCACATATTAAGCTTTACTTAGGTGAAGGAAGTTGGAATATGGGAGAAAATCGAAAATTAATTCCAATATGTGAATATGATCTAAGTAATACAGATTATTCAAAAGAAAAAGTAGTAGACTTTGAATTTAATGCGAGAAATGATATGAATTTAGATATCGTACTAGAAAAAAATACTTTAGAAAATCAAGATTTTGGAGTATATACTTTTGGAGGAGATGTTACAGTAAACATAGATAACCAAGAATATACTTTAGAGAAGGCTTTAAAAAATAAGCTTATTACCGAACAGAATATAGTAGAGCAAGGCTATATTGATGAAAAATATAGACTATGTAGAAGACTTGTTTATGCTGATGGAGGAAGCTCTGTTTGTCAATATAGTAATTTTTCAGTAGCTAAATATAACAGTCTAGTAACTAAAGATAATAGTTTTGATTATGAGAGAGATTTAGTAATAACTTTTGGCAAAAAAGATTTAAATGAGATAAATGATTTGTTAGAGGCATCTAAAATTAAATAAAAATTTACCAACAAAATATAGTAGCCAATTTGTCTAAATAATAGAAAGGGCAAAGGTGAAGGTATGAGAAAGAAAATTTTTATAGTAATTTTGGTTTTAATATTTATAATATTTATCCTTTGGGCAGGTTTTGTAAGCATAAATAATTATATGGAACAAAAAAATATTGAAACAGAAAATAATTCTAATTTAAATACTCCTAATGTAGAAAATATAGCAGAAAATAATTTAGTAGAAGAAGCTAGTGTAGAGGAACAAGAAATTGAAAAGATGAGAGCAGAAGAAATTCCTAGTGAATTTTTTGATTCTGTTGTTATAGTTCACGATAAAATATATAATTTTACAAAGCTAGATAATTTTGTAAATCGTGTTAAAGATAAAAACTTGGAAGGTTTAGAAAATGAAGCAGAAATTAAAATAGTAATGTATACAACAGAAGGAGATCCAATAATAGAAACAGTCTCTTTAAAAAAATTAGGAAATACAGAATCAGAAATAGTAAACAATTCAAAAATTATAATAACAACTGACAGCACTAGAGATAGATATGCAGCAGAAAAAAATGTATCTAGTAAAGAGTATTCTTGGCTAGATTATAAAATAGTCAGAAAATATAAAAAGGATGAGATGGGCAGAGAAGTAATTAATATTGTACTTCAAAAAAACAATGCTGAAGATATACAAATATGTGGATATTTACTAAGTGAAACAGATTATAAAAGAAATATAGAAATAAACTTTAATGGAAGAAAAGATATGGGAATAGATACCATCTTAGAGAAAAATACTTTAGAAAATCAAGATTTTAATATATATACAATAGGAGGAGATGTAAATATCGTATTAGAAGGAGATATGGTATATAGTCTTGCAGATGCTCTAAAAAACAAAGTAATTACAATAGAAGATATACTTAGTCAAGCCCAAACAGATATTGAGTATGGAGTTTGTACAGGTGGAGAATATAGTGATGGCGGTAGTGTAGAATATGATTATGAAGAATATACTTTAGTAAAATACAATAACTTATCCGGAAGAAAAGATTTAGTATTTGCACCAGAATGGACAATTCTTTCAGATATAACAAAGATTTTAGAAGATAATAATATTTAAAATATATAAAAAACAAGAATATAAAAAAATAGAAACTTTAAGTATTGTACTTAAAGTTTCTACTTTGTTAATGAAATTCTAACATTGCTAATAATTAAAGTCAACAATAAAAATTAAATTTAATAAAAAAATTTAATACTTTAAAAATAAGAAAAGACATGTAAAGGTATATATAGATATACTTTCATGTCTTTTTATTTTATCTTTAAGTACAATACTTAAAGATAATCCATAAAATAAAATACAAAGAGGAAGTCTAATGATAGTAAATATTTTAAGCAAAAGTTTAAGAAAATATTGATAATAGCACTATATTTTATAGTGCTATTTGTGTTGTTTAAAATATATAAGAAACTTAAAATGGTTTTCTTTTAAGAAACAAAAGTGGCTATTGGAATGTTTCCAATTTTCTAAATAAAATTTTTAGAAAAGTTGCATTTGTTTTTATGGATTGAAGGAGAAAAGAGTTTTTCTTTTCTCCAACTTAAATAAAAAACTTAGGAGGAAAAGCAAAATGAACGAAAGAAAATCATTTAAAGATTTAAAGCAAAGAAAACGGAATAACTCTAATAGCTCTAGTAATTTCTATAATTGTAATGCTAATTTTAGCTGGAGTAAGTTTAAATGCGACAATTGGCGAAAATGGAATAATTACACAAGCTCAAAATGCTAGTGTAATGCAAGGAATAGTAGCTTTAGAAGAATATTTACAAACAGAATATGTAAAATATTATGGAGAAGAAAGTGAATATACAAATAAAATAGAATTATTGTCAGATAAAATAGGAAATCTTTGTTTAAAAGATGGTACAAAAAACTATATAACCTATAATGGTAAAATGTATTATTTAATAAATAAACAAGCTTTACCAAATGATGTAAAAATGCAATTAAAAAATGGCGATACAACAGAATATGCCAAATATATAAGGTTAATAGATGTTTATGGAGTAACAGAAGATTTAAGAGTTTTCTATTGTGAAGATGGTACTGATAATGTACTTGGCACAATTAGTGATTTAGAAATAGATCCAAATACTGTATTACCAAAATTAAATTCAAACCCAGAAATGAAAGAAGCTATAACTGACATTTTAAAAGATATGGGTATTGAAGTAGATGAAAGCTTAGGAATAACAGCAGGAAATGTAAGTGGAATAAAGGAAATAATTTTAGATGGTAGCAAAAATAATATAACATCTTTATCTGGAATTTCGGAGTTAACTAAGCTTAAAAAAGTTACTCTAAAAAATTTGAATTTAAATAATTTAGATGGAATACAATCATGTACTTTATTAAATTATATATATTTGCAAAATACAGAAATTCAAGATTATGCTTATTTAAAAGATGCATTAAAATTGGAAGAACTATATATAAATTTAGAAAGTGCAAGTTTTGATTGTAATAATCAAATAGAAAAATTAGGAAATGGGTTAAAAGAATCTCGGATTAACAGAATTAAGAAAATTTGGAATTTTTGGATATGATGTATTAGAAAAAACTTGGGATTCAAGTAAAGGAATTAGAGAAGATACTTATGTTGATACAGATAGTTTGAGAGATTTTGGAGTTGATAAAACATCTGGATTAACAGATATATCTGGACTTGAAAATATATCAGATACAACAAAAGGTGCAATTAAGTATATGTATCTAAACAATAATAATTTAACAGATAATGGGGGATTAAGTGCGCTATCTAAGTTTACAGGTTTACAATATTTAACTGTTGCAAATAACTCTAATTTAACTAATTTAAATGGATTAGAAAATCTAAATTTAATAAATTTTTACGCTCAAAATTGTAATTTATTAAGTATAGAAGGTCTTAAGGGTAACAACAGTTTAAAAATTTTAAGTATAAAAAATAATCCTAATTTAACTAGCTTAGCAGGTATTGAATATAATGATAATTGTACAAATCTTACAGAAATTAGAGCTTCATATTGTAAAATTTCAGATATTTCAGCTTTAGAAGGCAGTAATGTACAATATCTTTCTTTGAGTTCACAAAGAGAAAATGCATTGAAAAATGTAAACACATTACAAACTTGTATGCAAATTAGATATTTGTATTTAGCAGGAAATACAGCTATATATGAATCTGATATAGTTTTAATAAAAAATATAATTTTAGCTTGTGAAACAAACTATTCTTTAGATAAAAAATATTCATTAGTTTTTCTAGAACAAGCTAAGTGTGACTTATCTAACTATAATTTAACTTCAGAACAATTTTCTTTGTTAACTAATAATGAGAGTATTTTGGAATTGAATTTAAATGGAAATGATAAATTAACAAATGAAGATATAGAAAATGTTTTAAGAACTTGTACAAAAATAAAAAAATTAACAATAGATAATCCAAATTTAGCAACAATTAATTTTATTAAAAGTATGCCAGAATTATGGTATTTAGATATAAGAGGCTGTTCTAGTCTAAGTGATTTAAGTGTACTAGAAAATTTAGCTAAGGAAAAAAAGTTAGAAATAGCAGAATTATATATAGATAATGACAATATTAAACTAAAAAATATTCAAACAGCTATGAATGAAATATACAGTAGATATTGGTATGGAACTAAAAACGGAATAAAATTAGGTACAGCTTCATTAGTAAAACAACTAGAAGATTGTACAAATCTTACTTCAATAGCAACATATGGAGATGGAAATGTAACAAATATTGACTTAAACCTATCAAATCTTACAAACTTGACACAAGTTAATGTCTGTTCAGTAAGATGGAATATGAAATTTCCAAAATCATTAAAATCATACAAAGCAGATGGTGGAAATGGTATGGTTGATTTCTCGTTATGTGAAAATTTATCGGAGATTAGTTTATCATATAATTCACAGAGCGAAGAAGAGATAGAAAGTATTTTTTCTACGATTATTAATAATAAAAATAAGGAGTTAAGTATTTTTTTCTCACAAATGCATTTTTTTAGTAATACTATCTTAGATTTAACAAATTTAAAAAGTTCAAATATAAAGCAAATAAGCTTTAAGGACTCTGGTAATTTAAATAAAATAATAACTACAGTGGATATACCGAACTTGCAAAGTATAACTATTAATAATTGTACAGATGTGGATACAATAGAGCTTAATACATTGACTAATTTAAGGACTATTTCAATATCAAATTCAAACATAAATTCATTAGATGGAATTAGACAAGTAAGCACTTTAAAAGAAGTAAATATAAATAATAGTAGTATAGGAAATTTAGGAGATTTAACAATATTAGCAAATATTGAAAATCTTAATCTTTCATCAAATAATATAGCAGATATAAGTAGTATATCAGTATTAAGTAATTTAAAAACTTTAAATTTATCAAACAATAATATTTCTAATTTAACACCACTAAATAATCTTACAAATTTACAAAATTTGAATCTTTCAAATAATGCAATAGAAAATTACTATTTTTCATTTAATAATATTGATGTACTAAAAAATTTAAACAAAAATAAATTAACTCAATTAAATATTTCTGGAAATAATTTTTCAGACACTAGTGAACTAAAGAAATTAAAATGGAATAGCTATACAGAATAAAGTATTTGAATTTTACATAAAAATATGATATTTTATATAAGTATTAGAAAATTAAAATTATTGGAGATAAAAATGCTTAATATAAATATTTTATGTGTAGGAAAAATAAAAGAAAATTATTTAAAAGATGCTATAAAAGAATATACTAAAAGACTTTCTAAATACTGTAATTTAAATATTGTAGAAGTTCAAGATGAAGCTGTTCCAGATAAATTAAGTGAAAATATTATAGAAAATATTAAAGATAAAGAAGCAAGAAAAATGTTAGACCAAATAAAAAAAGAAACATATTTAGTTTGTTTGGACTTAAAAGGAAAACAATATACCTCAGAAGAATTTTCTGAGAAAATCGAAGAAATTAAACTTCAGGGAAATAGTTCAATTACATTTGTAATAGGTGGTACATTAGGAATAGGAAAAGAAATTTTAGATAGATCAAAAGAAAAAATATGTTTTTCTAAAATGACTTTTCCGCATCAATTAATAAGAATTTTCCTTTTAGAACAACTTTTTAGAGCTTTTAAAATTTCTTCTGGAGAAACATATCATAGATAAAATTTTGGTACGGTGCTTAGAATGTAAAAATATAAAATAGTTAGCAAAAAAATTAAATTTGCTAGCTATTTTATATTTATAAAACAAAAAACTAAGTTTTAAATAAAGTATTGACAAACATAAAAAATGCTATTAAAATAAATTCAATTCAAAAGAGATTTAGTTCAAAATTTATTTTTATTTCACATTTAATTAAGTTCAAAAATTCTTTAGCAAATCTGCTAAAATATTCAAAAATTAATTATTAGATAAATTTAAAATATATTTTTGTATTTTTCGGTGTGTAATACAAATTCTATTAAAAATATATAGGATAAATTTTGTGCTTATCTTGTTTGAAAATAAAAAACAGGAGGAGAGAGCCTATGAAGCTAAAAGAAAGACAATATAAAGAATTTAGGAGAGGAGAAATAAGTCTAAGAAGAGATGAAATATTTAAAATAATTTTTGGAACAAATGAAAGAGCATATTTACTAAAAGATTTTCTAGAGGCAATATTAAAAAGAAAAATAACAAATATAGTAGTAAGAAATGAAGTAACATTAGAGAGAATACATGTAGAAGGGAAAGAAGGAAAATTAGATTTACTAGCAGAAATAGATAATAAAGAGTTAATAAATATTGAAATTCAGAACAAAAACAATTATAATATAATACAGAGAAGTGAGTTTTACGGTGCAAGTATGTATCATAATAGCTTAAAAGTAGGGATGAATTTTAATAAGAACATAAAGACCGTAGTAATAGTGATATTAGGATATAATTTATTTAAAGAAGGACCATACCACGAGGTATGTGGACTAATGAGAGAATGGAATAAAGAAAAAATATCAGATGATATAGAATATCACTATATACAACTTCCAAAATTTATAGAGACTGTGGAAGAAATAAAAACAGATGAAGAGGCATGGATAGGATATATTTCGAACCAGTTAAATAAAGAAGAATTGGAGGAGATATTTAAAATGAAGAGAAGTATAGAAGAGATAGATGAAATAGTAAAAGCAGTACTAGAAGATAAAGATGTAAATGATGAATTAAATAGAAGAATATATAATCAATATGATAAGCTAGCAGCATTGCAGTATGCAGAAGAAAAAGGCGAAAATCGAGGAGAAGAAAAAGGTAGAAAGAAAACTCAAATAGAAATGGCAAAGAAAATGTTAGAAAAAGGTAAGCCAATAGAAGAAATTATTGAATTTACAGAATTAAGTGAAGAAGAGATTAAAGAAATAAAAATAAATTAAAATTTATATATGTTTTTGAAAAGACATACAAAAAACAAAATAAAGAGCTTTAAGTACCTTACTTAAAGCTCTTTTAATTTGGTTGATAGTCATCTAATAGTCATTTTAAACAATTATAATAAATGTGTAAAAAATATATAAAATTATTAAAGTTTTATTAATATTTCATATCAGATGATAATATTACTTGTTTTTATAAAATATATCTTTTATAATAGAAATAGAAAAATACGAGTGAGGGGACAAATGGAGAAAGTTTATATTATATTAACACATACAGGTACAGTTTTATCTAAAATAATAAAAAGATATACCAAAGATGAATATTCACATATATCAATTGCTTTAGATAGAGATCTAAACTATATGTATTCTTTTGGAAGATTACATCCATACAATGCATTTATTGGAGGTTTTGTACACGAACAAATAGATAAAGGAACATTTAAAAGATTTAAAAATACAAAAGCAGCAGTTTATAGTATGCTTGTTACAGATGAACAATACAGAGACATAGTAGATATTATAAGAAAAGTAGAAATAAATAAAAATAGATATCATTTTAATATATTAGGTCTTTTTGCTGTTGGCTTCCATAAAAAAATAAAAAAGAATTATAGTTTTTATTGTGCAGAATTTGTAAGATATGTATTAAATGAAGCAAATGTAGAAGTAGAGCTTCCAGAGTTAATAAAGCCAGAAGATTTTAAATATTTAGATAATATAAATTGTATTTATAAAGGGTATTTAAGAAAATACAATAAAGAAACTCCAATAAGTATATTAAGTTTAGCAGAATTATTAAGAAGAAAGAGTTATGTAGGATAAGATATGAGAAAAATTTTGGTACTAGAAGATAATGATGCAATAACAATGGGGCTTAAATATTCCTTAGAGCAAGAAAACTTTTCTGTTGAAGTAGCAAAAAATATAACAGAAGCAAAGGAAAAAATAAAAGAAGATAATTATTCTATTTATCTGTTAGATATTACTTTACCAGATGGAAATGGTTTTGAAATATGTAAAGAAATAAAAAGCAGATATGACAGACCAGTTATATTTCTAACAGCTAGAGATGAAGAAACTAATATTGTTTTAGGCTTAGATATGGGTGCAGATGATTATGTTACGAAACCTTTTAGAATAAGAGAATTAATTTCTAGAATAAATAGAGTTTTAAGTAGATATGAAAAAAATATTGAAAATACAAATATTTTAAGATATAAAGATATAGAAATAAATATTAATAAATGTAAAGTTTTAAAAGGCGAAAAGGAAATTGTTTTTACAAGTTTAGAGTATAAAATATTATTATTACTATTTAGTAATGTAGGAAATTTAGTTTCAAGGGATCAATTACTAGATAAAATTTGGGATATTGCTGGAAATTTTGTTAATGATAATACACTTACAGTATATATAAAAAGAATTCGAGAAAAGCTTGACGATAAAGATGGAAAAATAATACAAACAATTAGAGGAATTGGTTATAGAGTAGGAGAATAAAATGAAAATTTTAAAAGAAAAAAGTTTTATATTAATTTTAATTATTTTTATTTTAATTATCTTAGCCAGTTCTTTTTTTATTGTTATTAGTTACAACGAGTATGAGAAACAAACAAACTTAATTATTGCAAATATTGTAGAAAGTATTGAGGAAAAATATCCAGAAGTTACAGAAGAGGAAATAGTGAAGATTTTAAACAGCGAGGTTAAGACTGATATAGAGAATACTTTTTTAGATAAATTTGGATTTTCAGATAAAATACCAGCTATAAAAAGCCTAGAAACAATAGAAAACAATATTTTAATGCAAAATATTATTACAATAAGTATAATATCGCTATGCGGAATTGGTATTTTAATTTTTTATAGCAATAAAAGAAGAAAAGGTATAGATGAAATTATTAAGTATATTGATAAAATTAATTCTAAAAACTATGAATTAGAAATAGAGAAAAATACAGAAGATGATTTGAGTAATTTAAGAAATGAACTTTATAAAATAGTTGTACTCCTAAAGGAACAAGCAGAAAAATCTCAAAATGATAAAAAAGCTATTCGGAACTGCTATGGAGGATATTTCTCATCAAATAAAAACACCATTAACTTCAATTTCTATAATGCTTGATAGTATAATAGAAAATAAAGAAATGGATGAACTAACTAAAAATAAATTTTTACATGAAATAAGAAGACAATTAGATTGGATAAATTGGCTAGTAATTTCACTATTAAAATTATCAAAATTAGACTCAAATACAATTGAATTTAATCCAAAAGAATTTTATGTAGAGGAGCTTATAAAACAGCTACTTCAAAATTTAAGTGTACCGCTTGAAATTAAAGGACAAGAAGTAATAGTAGAAGGACAAGAAGATACCAAATTAATAGCAGATTTTAATTGGCAATTAGAGGCAATTTCTAATATATTGAAAAATTGTATTGAGCATACTGATGAAGGAAAAAAGATTTATATTTCATATAGTGAAAACAATTTTTATACAAGTATTATAATCAAAGACGAAGGAAAAGGTATTGCTAAAGAGGAGTTAAAGCATATATTTGAGAGATTTTATAAGGGTAAATCTTCAAATGAAAATAGTATAGGCATAGGCTTGGCTCTTTCTAAAACAATTATAGAAAAGGATAATGGATATATTATTTGTTCATCTACTTTAGGTAAAGGAACAATGTTTGAAATTAGATATATGAAAAAATAGAATTCAAAATTGAATATATATATTTAAAAAAATTATTTAGGTTTTATTTTATAATTGATTGAATAGTAATTTTTTTATTATATATATTCAATTTTTTTATGACTAAAATTTTATGCTATATGTCATTTTATAGTCATTTTCAATTGGTATAATCATTTTGAAAAAAGAAATATAAGAAAGGAAAATTTAATATGGAAATTTTAAGAGTGGAAAATTTATGCAAAACTTATGGAAAAGGAGAAAACCTTGTTAGAGCAGTTGATAATATATCTTTTTCTGTAAATAAAGGTGAATTTGTTGCAATTGTTGGTGCAAGTGGCTCTGGAAAATCTACTTTACTTCATTTGATAGGTGGAGTGGATAGACCAACAAGTGGTAAGGTATTTATTGATGGTAAAGATATATATACTTTAAATGATGATAATTTAGCTATATTTCGTAGAAGACAAGTTGGTTTAATTTATCAATTTTATAATTTAATTCCAATTTTAAATGTAGAAGAAAATATTACTTTACCTTGTAATTTAGATGGAAAAGAAGTTGATAGAGATAAACTAGAAGAATTGTTAAAAACATTAAAGCTATCAGACAGAAAAAATCATTTACCCAATGAATTATCTGGAGGGCAACAGCAAAGAGTTTCTATTGGAAGAGCTATTATAAATGAACCAGCAATAATGCTTGCTGATGAACCTACTGGAAATTTGGATAGTAAAGCTTCAGAAGAAATTATTTCCTTATTAAGATTATCTAATAAAAAATATAATCAAACTGTAATAGTAATTACACATGATGAAAAAATTGCTTTAGAGGCAGATAGAGTGATAACTATTGATGATGGAAAATTAATAAAAGATGAAAAGAATAATTAGTAAAAAAATTTTAGGAAAAGTAAATTAATAAGGGGAGATAAAGTTATGAATTTATTAAATCGTTTTACAATTCGTAATTTAAGATTAAATAAAAAGAGAACACTGGTAACTATTATTGGAATAATACTTTCTACAGCCTTAATTTGTGCCGTTGCAGGTGTAGCATGTAGCTTTCAGCAAACTTTAGTAGTTCATGCTATAGAAAATGATGGAGATTATCATGCTAGTTTTTTTAATGTACCAGAAGATGAGCAAAAATATATTAAGCAAAATAGAAATGTAGAAAGTTATTTTCTTACAAAAGATATAGGATATGCTAAAATTGATAGTCAAAATGAATATAAACCATACTTACATTTAATGGGCTTTGATTCAAAAGCTTTAAATAGTTATGGAATAAAGCTAATAGAAGGAAGATTACCAGAAAACGATAATGAGATTATTGTTTCAAATCATATTGAAGAAAATGGTGGAGTTAATTTAAAAGTTGGGGATAAAATTACTTTAGATATTTGCAGAAGATTAGTAGATAGAGAGGAACTTTCACAGATTAATCCATATAATGAAGAAGTCCCAGAAACTTTAGAAAAATTATATACAAAAGAATATACAATAGTAGGAAAAATGGAAAGACCAAATTATGAGATAGAAGATTATTCCGCACCAGGATATACAATTATTACTTGTACACAAGATTTTAGTGGCAAAGCTAATATATCTGTTAAATTTACAGATATAAACAAAAGCTACGATTTTGTAAAAGAAATGAATGAAAATGAAGAATATGAAACACATATAAATAAAGAATTATTAAGGTGGTCCGGTGTTTTAAGAAATAATGATACTTTAGTAATGTTATATTCTTTAGCAGGAATTGTAATTGCTATAATTATTGTTTCAAGTGTATTTGTAATAAGAAATAGTTTTCAAATTTCTATTACAGAAAAATTAAGACAATATGGAATGCTTGCAAGTATAGGTGCTACTAAAAAACAAATTAGGAAAAATGTACTATTTGAGGGATTTATATTAGGAATTATAGGAATACCGCTAGGAATTTTAAGTGGTTGCTTTGCAACATTTGTTTTAATAAAACTTACAACTTATATTTTATTAAAAGCAGATATGCTAGAGGGAATGGAGAAAATCGTATTTGATATGCCTCTTGTAGCAATTTTATTAAGTATTGCTTTAGGAGCTATAACAATATTTTTATCTAGTATTAGCTCTGCACGAAAAGCTAGTAAAATTTCTCCAATTGAAGCAATAAGAAGTAATAACGATATAAAAATAAAAGCAAAAAAATTAAAAACACCAAAGCTTATTAGTAAATTCTTTGGCATTGGCGGAGAAATTGCATATAAAAATTTAAAAAGAAATAAAAGTAAATATCGTACAACAGTAATATCTTTAGTAGTAAGTATAACTATATTTATTTCATTATCTACATTTATACAATATATGTTTGATATGTCTGGAATTTACTATGAAACATTAGATTATAATGTATATGTGTATAATGGAGATGATGAAGAATTAGCACAAATAGAAAAATTAGATAATGTTGAAAAAATTTCTATAAATAGAGATTTGAGCTTTAATATAGATATAAGAGATTTTGTTACAGAAGAGGGAATAAAATACTACAATAATTTAGGTGCTGATTTAGAACATATGCTTAGTTATGTAAATGTTACAGCTATAGGAGATGAAGCATATAAGGAATATATTGAAAAACTTGGCTTAAGTGAAGAAGATACAAAAAATGGAATTATTTATATAGGAGATGGAAAAGTAAATGATTATAAAGATGATGGAACAATAGAAAAAATACAAGTTTACAATTTTAAAGAAGGAGATGAATTAAAAGGAAAATTTGAAGATGATACAGAGGAAACAACTTTAAAAATATTAAAAGTAACCAATGAGCAACCTTTTGGATTCTCTAGAGTTTATTCATCACAAGGAGTATTTTTAATAAATTTTGATTTAGTAAAAGACAAAACCTATTATAATAGCGGAACTGTTATAAGTTCAAATAATCCAGATCAGCTTTGTGAGGATATAAAAAATATTAGTAAAGATTTAGAATGTATAAACTATAAAGCTGAGCAAGAGCAAATGAATCAAATGGTACTTCTTATTTCAATATTTTTATACGGATTTATTACTGTAATTTCATTAATAGGTGTTACTAATATATTTAATACCATAACAACAAATATGAATTTAAGAAGTAAAGAATTTGCAAATTTAAAATCTATTGGTATGACTAAAAAAGAATTTAATAGAATGATAAATTTAGAGAGCTTTTTCTATGGTACAAAATCATTAATATATGGAATTATATTTGGAACTGGAATATCTTATTTTATTTACCATATAATCTCTGAAAATGAAAGTATGGATATGCCATATATTTTCCCAAAGACAGCGACATTACTTGCAATTGTTTTTGTTATGATTATTGTAGGAATTATAATGAGGTATTCATTAAGTAAAATTAACAAACAAAATATAATAGAAACTATAAGAAATGATAATATTTAGGAGATGCTTTCCAAAAAAACAGGTTAAAAATAGTAAAAAAGTATGGACAAAAATAGAAATAGTGCTATAATAAATCATTAGAAAATATTTTATGTATGGTATCTTTACATTAACTAAATAGTGGAGGTACCACCCTCCACTATTAAAACTTTATAGGGAGGATTTATGAAAAGGAAACTGAAAATGTTACTGCTGTTTGAAATGTGTGTGCTTGGAGCAATAGTGTGTTCATATGTGATTATTTATTTAGGTTTGCTTTGCAAACAGACAATCATTATATTAACATTATTGTTTATTTTGTTTTTATGTTTAGGAATAATTTTCGGTGTTTATATTGTAAGAGAATCAAAGGTACGGCTTTTAGAAGAGAGAATACTCTTAAAAGAGGAACTTCAGGACACAACTAAAAAGTTAGAATTGCAAACAAGTAAGCAAAAAGAGTTGGAGGATAATTCGAGACTGGAGCTTGAGGCATACAAGACTGCAATTGAAAAACTTCAAAGGCAAATTTGTAATATATGTAGCAAGCACGAGGAGCAAAGGAAACAATTCGAAAAAGAAAAGATAATATGTGAGCAGATTCAGCAAAAATTTCCTGACATTTTTGCTGAAGCAGAAGCTTTTTATAATTCAGGAGATTTAAAGTAACAGTGGAGGTTTTTTTGCGTGTGGTGTGGCACTTGATTGCTGCACCTTTTCTTATATATGGAATAATTAATAATTTCTTAAGAATTCCTCTATTTTTTCTTAAGAAATTTCTGGTATAATAGAAATGGTAATGAAAGGCAATATATTAAATCTGTTTTGCTGTTTTTGAAGTTTACCTAAAATAGCGCCAAAAACAGAAACAAGGAAGGATGTATAAATATGTATAATATTTTAGTATGTGATGACGACAAAGAGATTGTAAGTGCAATTGAAATTTATTTAAGTAAAGAAGGCTACAATGTACTAAAGGCATATAATGGAGAAGAATGTATTGAAATATTAAAACAAAATACAATACATTTAGTTTTACTAGACATAATGATGCCAAAGAAAGATGGAATTGAGACAATTGTAGAAATTCGCAAGCAAAATTCTATACCTGTAATAATGCTATCTGCCAAATCAGAAGATGAAGATAAAATTAAAGGACTAGATTTAGGAGCAGATGATTATGTTACTAAACCATTTAATCCACAGGAGCTAATAGCAAGAGTGAGATCTTCTTTAAGAAGATATACTAAACTAGGAGCTATAAAAGATGAAAAAGAAGAAAATGTATATAGAACTGGTGGATTAGAGATTAATGACAATTTAAAAAAAGTAATGGTAGATGGAAAAGAAGTAAAGCTAACTCCAACTGAATATAATATTTTAAAATTTCTTACTAAAAATAAAGGAATAGTATATTCAATAGAGCAGATATATCAAAGTATATGGGAAGAAGATTGTTATGGTGCTGAAAATATTATTGCAGTGCATATTAGACATATTAGAGAAAAAATTGAGATTAATCCGAAAGAGCCAAGATACTTAAAAGTAATTTGGGGAGTTGGATATAAAGTAGAGAAGGATGTTTAGTTATGAAAGAAAGTAAAGTTTTAAAATTATTAAGTTACATATTAATACCAATTTTTATAGCAATATTTATAGTTTCAGTAGTTTATACTGCATACAGGGAAGAAATAAATAATACAAATGATAGTGTAAGTAAAGAAAATGAATTTATTTCTACATTTATGTATGAAGTATCTATGTATGCAAAAGCATTGATACACAATAATGATAATTATACACAGCTTATAGATAATGGAACTAATATTTTTTATTATAATAGACCAAATACTACAGGAATTGAGGATTTCTACATATATATAAAATATAAAAATATAGCACTTACAAATGTAGAACTTACTTCTGATACAAATACTATTGCAGGAATTAGAGAATTTATAAATAGCCAAGATACTAAAAAGACAAATATTATAAAAGGAGAAGTAAATTCAGATACAGAGGTTATAAACAAAAAAGCAGTACAGTATTTTGAAGATTTTAATATTAACTATTACTACACTGAAAATAGTTATAGTAATGTTGTAATTTCAGAGGCTACTGACGAAACAGAGGAATATGTAGTCCAAACAGATTATATAGAAACAAATATAGAGGATTTTGATATTTATACTTCGTATAAAGAAAATATAATAAAACCTGTTTATGAAAATGAAATAAATACATTAATGGAAAAAATAGATCCATATTCAAATTTACTTTTTATAGCAATTCCAATTACGGCTATGGGTACTGTAATTTGTGCAATATATTTATGTTTTTCAATTGGTCATACTAAGAATTCAGATAAAATAGAATTAAATGGATTTGATAAATGGTATTATGAAATTGTATTAATAATAGCTATTTCATTAATAGTTATAATGCTAATACCATTTGAAGAAATAGGATTAGGAGCTTATTTACCTTCGGAATATAGTTTTAATTTTATAATGTCATTAATTGCAACTTGCTATTTCCTAAGCTATATAGTTTTTGCTTTAGTATTTAATACTACACTAAAAAGAATAAAAGCAAAGCAATTTTGGAATACCACAATTACAGGAAAAGTAATTATGTGGACATATAAAAAATTAGTAGTTTTATATAAGAAACTAAAAAATGATTTTAATAAACTTAAAGAAACTGTACCAAGAAATAAAAAATTAATAATATACATTATAGCTTTTGTTTTAGTTGAAATTTTACTTTTATTAATTTTTAATGTATTTGGATTTATATTAGATGCGGTACTTGCAATTTATGTATTTAATAAGATTATGAAATATATAAATTCGTATGAAAAGATAGAAAATAAGCTAAAAGATATGTACGAAGGAGATAATAAAATAGAACTTAATGAAGAAGATGTAGAGCCAGAATTTAGAAATACAGTTAAATATATAAAAGATATATCAAATGGTTTTGAAAATGCAATTGAAGAAAATATGAAATCAGAAAGATTAAAAACCGAATTAATTACAAATGTATCACACGATATAAAAACACCACTTACTTCTATTATTAATTATGTGGATTTACTAAAACAAGAAAACATTGAAAATGATAAAGCAACAGAATATATAGAAATTTTAGATGCAAAATCTCAGAGATTAAAGAAATTAACAGAGGATTTAGTAGAAGCATCAAAAGCTTCTTCAGGAGCCATTAGATTAAATATTGAAAAAATTAATATAAATGAATTGTTTAAACAGGCTATTGGTGAGTTTGAAGATAAATTTAAAAATAAAGGTCTTGAGTTAATAACTAATTATAGTAAAAATAATATATATATTAAAGCTGATAGTAGATATATGTATAGAGTAATAGAAAATTTATTTAGCAATGTATCAAAATATGCATTAGAAAATTCTAGAGTATATATAGATGTAAAAAGTGAAAATAATATAGTTAAAATAGCAATAAAAAATATATCAAAAGATAAATTAAATATTTCAGCAGATGAACTTATGCAAAGATTTGTTAGAGGAGATAAATCAAGAACAACAGAAGGAAGTGGACTTGGAATTTCAATTGCAAAAAGCCTAACAGAAGTACAAAAAGGAAAATTTAACCTTCAAATTGATGGAGATTTATTTAAAGTCGAAATTGAATTTGAATGTTAAAGAAAATCTGTAAAAATCTTATCTTAGGAGATGTTCTTAAAAAACATTTCCAAAAGAACATAATATAATCCTTAAGGTGACTTATTTTAAGTCATCTTTTTCTATTTTATTTAAGAAGTTTTATAATAAAGGTTTAATATAATTTATAAAAGTGAATAATAAATAGTGTAATCAAATTTTTAATAGTTAGGTGATAAAAATGAAAATATTTATATTTACAAAAAGAAAAATAATAATAATTTTCTTAATACTATGTATAATAATGGTATATTTCTTATATAAATATTTAAATAGAAATGTACAAGAAGTATACATAGATTTAGAATGTAATAGTATGGAATTTGAGGACTGGAAGAAAAAAGTTAATAATTTAATATATGGAGAAGAAAAAACTGCGTATTTAACTTTTGATGATGGCCCCAATAATACAATTACTCCTAAAGTATTGGATATTTTGAAAGAAAAAGATATAAAGGCTAGTTTTTTTGTAATAGGAAAATATGTAGAAGAATATCCAGAAATAGTTAAAAGAGAATATGAAGAGGGGCACTACATTGCAAATCATAGCTATAATCACGATAATACAAAACTTTATAAAAGTGCAGAAAGTTTTAAAAACGAGATAGAAAAAACGGACATAGCAATAGGAAAAGCAATTGGTGTTGAGAACTATTCTTCTCATATATTTAGATTTCCAAATGGTTTTATGGCACCTTTGTACAAGGAGGAAAAGAAAGCTTTAGTATCAATTCTCGAAAAAATGGATTATACATATATTGATTGGAATTGCTTGAATAATGATTCCATGAAAAAATATACTGGTTCACAATTAATTAATAATTTAAAAGAATCTTCAAAAAATAAAAATACTTTAGTTATTTTAATGCACGATACAAAAGATGTTAGCAATAGCTCTTTAGTATTAAAGGAATCTATTGAATTTCTTCAAGAACAAGGATATGAATTTAAAAATTTTAATGATATTTGAACATATGGTCAATTAGTTGACAAAGTTTGATAAATGTAATAATCTAGTTTTATAAACTAGATGTGGAGGTGTACAAATGAAAGGAATTAAGCTAGGAAATAAAGAATCTAAATACCCTATAATTCAAGGTGGAATGGGTGTTGGAGTTTCTTTACATAAATTAGCAGGAACTGTAAGCAAAGAAGGTGGAATTGGAATAATATCTACAGCAGATATTGGCTATAAAGAAGAGGATTTTGAAAAAAATCCCAACGAAGCAAACTTGAGAGCTATTGGAAAAGAGATAAAACTTGCCAGAAAAATAGCTGGTGAAGATAAAATTCTAGGCGTAAATATAATGGTGGCTTTAAAAAATTATGCGGAAATAGTTAAAGAATGTGTTAAACAAAAAATAGATTTAATTATATCTGGCGCTGGAATACCAAAAGATTTACCAGAATATGTTAAAAATACTGAAACAAAAATTGCTCCAATAGTTTCATCTTTAAGATGCTGTAAACTAATAGTAAAACATTGGATGACAAAATATAACTATGTTCCAGATATGATTGTTATAGAAGGTACTGAAGCAGGAGGACACTTAGGATTTAAATTAGAAGAACTAGAAGAAAATAATAAACCAAAATTAGAGGATATAACTGTAGAAGTGGTAAATTATATAAAAGAAATAGAAAACGAAACTGGAAAAAGTATTCCTGTAATATCAGCTGGTGGAATATGGGATAGCAAAGATATAAAAAAATTTTTAAATTTGGGAGCTTCTGGAGTACAAATGGCCACAAGATTTGTTGCAACAAATGAATGTGATGCTTCAATAGAATTTAAAAAAGCATATATTAATGCTAAAAAAGATGATATAAAAATTATTAAAAGTCCAGTAGGAATGCCAGGAAGAGCAATTTACAATAAATTTATAGAAAGTACAGAAAAAGAAAAATGCAAGATTAAAAGATGCTATAATTGCATAAAAACTTGTGATGTAAAAACAACTCCTTATTGTATAACTAAAGCTTTAATAAATGCTGTTAAAGGAAATATGGAGGATGCTTTAGTTTTTTGTGGAAGTAATGTAGGAAGAGTAAAAGAAATTGTACCTGTACATGATTTAATGCAAGAATTAGTTTGTGAACTTTAGGAATTATCCCTAAAGTTCATATTTTTTTTAAAATTTTAATATTATATTAAGGTTTATAGTTTAAACTAATGTTGATAATTAATTTTGTTTGTGATAATATATTACGAGTTTATAAAATAGGAGAATAATTAATGTTACAAATAAAAAATATATATAAAGAATATAAAACTGGTAGCTTAGTTCAAAAAGTTTTAGAAGATGTAAGTTTAAATTTAAGAGATAATGAATTTGTTGCTATTTTAGGACCAAGTGGATCTGGTAAAACTACTTTTTTAAATATCATAGGATGACTAGATAGGTACGATAAAGGAGATTTAATTATAAACAATATTTCTACTAAAAATTATAAAGATAGAGATTGGGATTCTTATCGT
>CALXPP010000005.1 GCA_944390345.1 uncultured Clostridia bacterium | reverse complement strand
GAATCGTTAGTAACAATATAAGGTACTCAAAATATATAAATTTCAAAAAAATGTGACATATGTTTGACTAACCTACATTTTTATTAGTAGCTTTTTATGTTTAAAACTTGACATTTTGGAAAAAACTATAGTATAATATTACTATTCAAATATGTTTTGCTATGAAGATGAAAGTAAATTTGTAAAAAACTTTTGTAGAGAAAAAGTGTCGCTGGCTGAAAGCACTTTAGAGTTTAAATTTATGAAACACATTGGAGCAAATAAAAATAAGTGGGAAACTTTTTAGTTTTCAATTAGGGTGGTACCGCGGAAGTATAAGCTTTCGTCCCTGTAATACAAGTTACAGAGATGAAAGCTTTTTTGTATACATCTCTAGAGCTTGTGTTTATCATTCTAAATGAAAGGAGCTAAAAAAGCTATGGAAAAGTACAGAACATATAATTGTTCAGAGATTAGAGAAAAAAATGTAGGAGAGGAGATAAAGCTTGCTGGTTGGGTAGATACTATAAGAGATTTAGGAGGAGTATTATTTATTGACTTAAGAGATGAATATGGAATAACTCAAATAGTAGTTTCTGGTGATGAAGAAAAAGTAAATGAAGCCGCTAAGATTCCAGTAGAGTCAACAATCTCAGCAAGTGGAAAAGTAAGATTAAGGGATAAGGAAACTATTAATGAGAAAATACCAACAGGAAAGGTAGAATTATTTGTAGATAGTTTTGTTATTTTGGGAAAACGAACAAGACCAATACCATTTGACATAAAAAATAATAGAGCTGTTAGAGAAGATTTAAGACTTGAGTATAGATTTTTAGATTTGCGTTCTAGAAAATCTTTAGAAAATCTAAAACTTCGTGCAGAGCTTTTACAATTCTTAAGAAACCAAATGATAGAGGAAGGTTTTTTAGAAGTACAGACACCAATACTTACAAGCTCATCTCCAGAAGGAGCTAGAGATTACTTAGTACCTAGTAGATTGTATCCAGGAAAATTTTATGCACTTCCACAAGCACCACAACAATTTAAGCAATTATTAATGGTATCTGGAATAGATAAATATTTTCAAATTGCACCTTGCTTTAGAGATGAAGATGCAAGAAGCGACCGTTCTCCAGGAGAATTTTATCAATTAGATATGGAGATGGCTTTTGCAGGACAAGAAGAAGTTTTTGAAGTGATGGAAAAAGTAATATACAATACTTTTACAAAATTTTCTAAAAAGAAAGTTACAGAGTATCCATTTCCTAGAATTCCATATAAAGAAGCTATGCTAAAATATGGAACAGATAAACCAGATTTGAGAAATCCTTTAGAAATAAAAGATGTAACAAATATTTTTGAAAAATTAGATATAAAAGTATTTAATGGTAAAATAGTAAGAACTATTACTTTACCAAAAGGTGCAAGTGCAACTAGAACTTTCTATGATGAAATGGAAAATTTTGCAATTAAGGAATGCCATGCAAAAGGTCTAGCTTGGCTTAAAGTTGGTGAAGATAGAAGTTTGCAAGGACCTATAGCAAAATTAATAGATGAAGACTCAAAAGAAAAATTACTTACTCAAACAGAAACAAATGTAGGAGATAGTATTTTCTTTATAGCAGAACATAAGGGAATAGTAGAAAAATTAGCAGGACAAATTAGAGAAGAAATAGGAATAAGACAAAATTTATTAGAAAAAGATGTATTTAAATTTTGTTGGATAGTAGATTTTCCAATGTTTGAAATCGCAGATAATGGAAAATTAGAGTTTTGTCATAATCCTTTTTCAATGCCACAAGGAGGTTTAGAAGCTCTAAAAACAAAAGAACCTTTAGATATATATGCTTATCAATACGATATTGTTTGTAATGGAATAGAGCTTTCTTCTGGAGCTGTTAGAAATCATGACCCAGAAATTATGCTTAAAGCTTTTGAGATTGCAGGATATACCGAAGAAGAAATTATGAATAGATTTTCAGCTTTATATAAAGCTTTTCACTATGGAGCACCACCACATGCTGGAATAGCACCAGGTATAGATAGGATGCTTATGCTTTTAACAGAAGAAGAATCAATAAGAGAAGTAGTAGCTTTTCCAATGAATAGTAAAGCACAAGATGTTTTGATGGGAGCACCAGGAATAGTATCTGAAAAGCAACTAAAAGAAGCTAATATAAAAATAGATGCAAAAAAATAAAAAATAATTTCTAAGATAAGTTATAAATTTAGAGTTAGAGCATATATAAATTGTAAAGTAAGGAGGTTGTTTATGATTTATATTGATTTAATTCAAAATGATAACGAATTTTCTTTTTATAATTTGAAAAAATACAATAAAATAATAAATAAAATAATATTATTTTTCTATAAAATTACAGGAAATGTCTTAAAAATAAATATAGAAAATAAAAATATTCTTTTGATTACAAGCTTAAATAAGAGAACCTTTAAGAATTTGAATAAAAAGCTACTAGAGTTAAACAGTCAAATAATATGTTTATCTAAAAACTTAGAAAAAAATGAAGAATTAAGAAATTTCTTAAGAGAAAAAGATAAAAATATTTTAGATGGGAGCTGGTTATTTTCTTGCTTAGTTCAAAAGGTATTAAAATATATAGAAAACCAAATGGAAACGGATTTGGAAAAAGCAGAAATTGCTATATTAACTAATGAACTAAATGACTTTCAAGCTGCTTGGATAGTAAAGCTTTCTAAAAAATATAAAAGATTAGATATTGTTACGAGAGAACCAGAGAAATTTAATAGACTAAAAGAATACTTATATAATGAATTTGGAATTGAGTTAAATATTTCTTACAATGAAAGAAAAAGTTTAAAAAACTCTAATATTATTTTAAATTTTAATTTTGTACAAGATGCAATTAATAAATTTACAATTTTTAAAAAAGCAATAATTATAAACTTTGAAAGTGAAATACAAATTCTTAGCAAAAGTTTTAGTGGAATAAATATAAATAATTATCAAATACATTTGCCAACAGCTTATATAGATTATATGGTACCTTTTCAAAAATTTCCTGTAAATATTTTGTACGAGAGTTTTATATATAGTAAAACAAGTTTAGAGAATATTTTAGAAAAAATAGAAAAAGATAAGTTAGAAATTCAGTATTTAATAGGTGTTAGAGGAAAGATAAAAAAGCAAGAATATTTAAAAGTAAAAACAGAAGTTAAAAAATAATGTTAAAGCCTTGACAAAAGACAAAATAAACAGTATTATAGTATGCAATGTAGTTAACAAATGAAGGAGGAACTAGAAATGGGAGAAAAGGAATTTTTATTAACTCAAGAAGGCTATGATAAACTAGAACAAGAATTAGAATATCTAAAAACTACAGAAAGATACGAAATAGCAGAAAGGATTAAAGTAGCTTTAGGATTTGGCGATTTATCAGAAAATTCAGAATATGATGAAGCTAAAAATGCACAAGCAGCAAATGAAACAAAAATAGCTGAATTGGAAGAAAAAATTAAATATGCTAAAATTATTGATGAGTCAGAAATTGATACAGAAGTTGTTCAAGTTGGAAATATTGTAAAAGTATTAGATATGGAATATAATGAAGAAATTGAATATACAATAGTTGGCTCTACAGAAGTTGACTTAGCTCAAAATAAGATTTCAAATGAATCACCAATAGGAAAAGCTCTACTTGGAAAAAAGAAAAATAAAGTTGTTGAAGTTCAAGCTCCTGCAGGCGTTATTAAGTTAAAAATTTTAGCAATTAAAAAGTAGAAATTAAAGAGTATATGAAATTACATATACTCTTTTTTGTAGTAATAAAAATAACTATTTAATTTTATTCTAGAATAGAAAGGAGAAAAAATGAGAAGGATTAGAGGAGCCGGTTTGATAAAAATAGGAGAAGGTTATGCTTTTATTCACAGATTAAATGTAAAGCCTTCAAAAAATCCTAATAAGCCTTTTGGAGAATATTATGTTTTTCCAGGAGGAGGATTAGAAGGAAGCGAAACTATAGAAGAATGTGTAGAAAGAGAAATTAATGAAGAACTTGGAATAAAAGTAAAAGCACAAAAGAAATTATACGAAAGGATTACAGAAGACGGAAATATGCAAGAATACCTATATTTGTGTAATTATATTTCTGGAGAGTTTGGTACTGGAACAGGACCAGAATTTTCAAATGATCCTAAATATATAGATAGAGGTGATTATATTCCTACCATAATAAAATTAAAAGATATAAAAAATATTAATTTATTACCAAAAGAATTTAAAGATAAACTAATTTTAGATATAGAAAAAGGAAATATAAATTAGAAATTAAAAAATTTAATAAATTTATAAAAAAAGAGTGCAAATTTTTATTAATATATGATAGAATGAGCATAAGAAAAAAATAGAAGGAGAATTAGAATCGTGATAGCGTATAAAAGAGTATTATTGAAACTAAGTGGAGAAGCTTTAGCAGGAAAAGAAGGTCATGGAATAGATCCAGATATTATAGGAAATATTTGTGATAAAATAAAAGAAATACTAGAATTAGGAGTTGAAGTTTCTATTGTAGTAGGAGGAGGAAATTTCTGGAGAGGCTTAAAAAACGGAAGAAAAATGGCTGATAGAGCAACAGCAGATTATATGGGAATGCTTGCAACAGCAATGAATGGTTTAGCTCTACAAGATGCTTTAGAAGCTAGGGGTGTATATACAAGATTACAGACAGCTATAGAAATGAGAGAAATAGCGGAACCATACATAAAAAGAAAAGCAGAAAAACATTTATCTAAAGGAAGGGTTGTGATTTTTGCTTGCGGTACAGGACATCCATTTTTTTCAACAGATACAGCGGCAGCTTTAAGAGCAGCAGAAACAGAATCAGAAGTTATATTACTTGCAAAAACTATAGATGGAGTTTATTCAGCTGATCCAAAAATTGATAAAACAGCAGTAAAATATGATGAAATATCTTACAAAGATGTTTTAGCTCAAGATTTAAAAGTTATGGATTCAACAGCGACAGCTTTATGCAAAGATAATAATATTCCATTATTAGTATTTGCAATTAGCGACCCAGAAAATATAGTAAGGGCAGTAAAAGGTGAAAAAGTAGGAACAATAGTAAAATAAATATATTATATATAGAAAGAGGTTTTTTATGAACGATTTAGAAGATAGAATGAAAAAAACAGTAAGTGTTTACGAGGAAAATTTATCAGAGATTAGAGCAGGTAGAGCAAATCCTGCAATATTAAATAAAATTTCAGTAGAGTATTATGGAGTACAAACACCAATAAATCAAGTGGCTGGAATTTCTGTTCCAGAAGCAAGGATGATAGTTATTCAACCTTGGGATATAAGCATTTTAAAAGAAATAGAAAAAGCTATTTTAGCGTCTGATATTGGCTTAAATCCAAATAATGATGGAAAAGTGATAAGATTAAATTTCCCAGAATTAACAGAGGAAAGAAGAAAAGAATTAGTAAAAGATATTAAGAAAATTGCAGAAGAAGCAAAAGTTGCAATTAGATCTATAAGAAGAGATGGAATGGAAGAAGTAAAAGCAAAACAAAAAAATTCTGAAATAACAGAAGATGAAAAAGTATCTAAAGAAGAAGAAATACAGAAATTGACAGATAAATATATAGCTGAAATAGATAAAATATTAGGAAATAAAGAAAAAGAAATATTAAATGTATAATTTGGAGATTTAATAGAAATGGAAAATAAACCAAAACACATAGCTATTATAATGGATGGAAATAGAAGATGGGCAAAAGAAAAAAAATTGCCTGTAAAGTTTCGGACACAAAAAAGGTGCAGAAACTTTAGAAAATATTATAAGATACGCCAATAAAATTGGAATAGAATATGTTACAGTGTATGCTTTTTCAACAGAAAATTGGAAACGAAGTAAAGAAGAGGTATCTGCTCTTATGCAACTTTTAGAAAGCTATTTAGCTGATTATAGTAAAAGAGCAGATACAGAAAATATAAGAATCAAAGTAATTGGAGATATGTCAGCTCTTTCTGAAAGTTTGCAAAAGAGCATAAAAGATGCGATAGATAGAACTAAAGAAAACACTGGTACTACATTTATAGTAGCTTTAAATTATGGCGGAAGACAAGAGATAGTAGATTGCATAAAGAAAATAGCAAAAAAAGTAAAAGAAAATGAATTAGAAATAGATAATATAACAGAGAATATAGTAGAAGAAAATTTATATACATTTGGAATTCCAGATCCAGATATTGTAGTTAGAACTAGTGGAGAAATTAGAAGTAGTGGATTTTTAACTTGGCAAAGTGTTTATTCTGAATATTTATTTTTAGAAAAATATTGGCCAGACTTTTCTGAAAAAGATTTAGATTATGTAATTGAGACTTATCAAAAACGAAATAGAAGGATTGGAAAATAAGAGCAAAGGAAGAATAATTATGAATATAAAAAGGGTGCTTACAGCCTTAATAGGATTTCCTATTGTTACACTAGCTTTAGTGTTTGGAAATTGTTATATAATAGATATTGCAATGGCAATTGTGACCTCAATGGCTTTTTATGAATATTCACATTGCATAAACTTAAAATACAAGATGATTAAATGGATAGGGTATCTATGCTGTATATTTATGGCTTTTTTGCATATTATACCAAGTGAAGTATATATAGGTGCAATAATTGTGGGATTACCAACTATTTTACTTTTATTGTTTTTACATATTATTTTAACAAATATGAAAATAGAATTTAAAGATATAGCAATGAGCTTTATAGGGATCTGCTATATAATAGGATTTACAGTATTTATACCAGTCTTATATGGAAGCTCTGGAAATAGTGATTTGCAAAATGGAAAAATACTAATTTGGTATTTACTACTTAGTACTTGGGGAACAGATATAATGGCATATCTAATAGGAAAGCATTTTGGAAAACATAAATTTAGTAAAGTTAGCCCAAATAAAACTATTGAAGGATGTGTAGCAGGAACTTTAGGTGCAATTATAGTTTGTCTTATATATACATATTTTTTAAAAGAATTTTTAAATATGGAAGTTTATTCATATTTGAGCATTATTATAATTTCTTTAATTTTAAGTATAATAAGTCAAATTGGAGACTTTGCAGCTTCTACTATAAAAAGACAGTTTGATATAAAAGATTTTAGTGAAATTTTTCCGGGGCATGGAGGAATGATAGATAGAATAGACAGTGTAATGTTTGCGGCTCCTTATGCATACTTTATTTTTATAATATTATTAGCTTAAAATATTTTAGGAGGGAATTTTGAGTTTTTTAATAGGCACTATAAAAATAATATTTCTTTTAGGTTTTTTAATTCTTATACACGAAGGTGCACATTTTTTAGTAGCAAAGAAATGTAAAATTGCAATTAGAGAATTTTCTATTGGATTTGGACCTAAAATTTTATGTAAGACTAAAGATAATATACAATATTCTGTAAGAGCGATACCACTAGGTGGTTTTGTAGATATGTATGATGAAGGCAAAGACCTAAATGATAAAATATCTTTTGTAAATGCAAGTAAATCCAAAAGATTTGCAGTAACAATTGCTGGAATTGTAGTAAATGTAATTTTTGGTTTTTTAGTTTATTTTATATTAAGTACTACAACCCAAAATATTTCAAATACAATAGATTATATTGAACCAGAAAGTAGTAGTGTTTTACAAGAGTTAAAATCAGGAGATATAATAAAAGAAGTAAATGGTGAGAAAATTCATTTAAAATCTCAGATAGATTTGGCAATTGCAAGTTCAAACCAAGAATCTGCAGAACTAAAAGTAGAAAGAGATGGAGAGATATTTACAGTAACAATACCTATTAAAAAAATTATAGATGAAGAAACAGGAGCAGTTTCATATAGATTAGGAATCTATATGAAGAAAGCAGATAATACAATTCAAAATCAGCTATATTATGCTTTTTGGAAAACAGCATATTTTGCAGAAGCTTTAGGAAAGAGTGTATTAGAATTATTTGCAGGAAATGTAACTCCAAATGAAATGGTAGGACCAGTAGGAATATCAGAAATGATAGTTGAAACGGATGGTGTTTATGAATTTTTCTATTTAATGGCTCTAATATCAATTTCTTTAGGAGTAACTAATTTACTTCCAATACCGGGCTTAGACGGTGGAAGACTATTGCTAATAATTATTGAAGCAATAAGAAGAAAACCACTAAAGACAGAAACTGAAGCACAAATTCAATTATTGGGATTTTCTTTTTTAATAATGTTATCATTATATGTAACTTTTAATGATGTAATAAGAATATTTTAGAAGGAGAAAAAATATGAAGTGTAAAATTTGTGGAGCAGAATTAAGAAAAGATGGAGATATTTGTAATAAGTGTTATGAAAAGCTAGTAAAAGAAGAGGAGCTAGAAAACGATAAAAAGGCTTTATACGAATTGAAAATGAAATATGTTCCTCGGTTTTGAGTTTATAAGAATGGGAGATTATTTAATATTTGGAATATTAATTATTCTTCTTATGCTTTCAACTAAGCAAATAATGGCAGCTTTAATTTGTACCTTAGTTTTTGTAGCAATTGTAATGTTAGTTTTAAAAGGGAGAAAAGCAAAGGTAGAAAATACCACATGCACTTTATATGAAAAAAAGGCAGTTTATAAAACAAAAGATAAGGAAAAAGTAATAGAATATAAAGATATAAAAGATATTGGATATTATCAGACTTTTTCTCAAAAGATATTTAATATAGGAGATATTAGAATATATCCAGATTCTGGAATACTAATAACTGCGGCAATAAATATGACTAATGTAAGAAATGTAAAAGAAGAATACGAAAAAGTAAAAGAAATTATACAAAAGCAAATTGTAGAAAATAGATAAAAAAATTCGGAATGAGGATACAATAAGGGGAAAAAATGCAAAAATATATAAAAGAAGTATTTGTAGATTATCAAAAAGATAATCCTCTATTAGAAGCGCAAATAGAGAATATAAATTTATATAAAAAAACTAACAAGTTACAAGTAGAAGTAATTTCTTCTAATCAGATTCATATAAATGATATGGAAGACTTTGAAAATTACTTAACTAAAAGATTTAAAGTTAATAAGGCTTTAATAGATATACATTACACAGATGTAAAAATTGAGCCAAATATAAAAGAAGAATGGAAAAATGTAATAAGCTATGTTACTAGAAAAGAACCTTTTAGTAAAGCAATTTTAACCGGAAGTATGCCAGAAGTCTCAGGAAAAAATGTATGCGTAAAATTAGCACTAAAAGGTGCTGATTTTTTGCTAGCAAAAAAGTTTGATAAAGGCTTAGAACATCTATTTTCTAATATATACAATGAAAAATTTTTTGTAAGTTTTGAAGAAACTTTAGCAGAAAATTATTTTGAATTGTTAGAGCAAAAAAGAAAAAAAGAAGAGGAAGAAGCCTTAAAATATTTAGAGTTCCAAGCAAATCAAGAACATAAGAAGAAGGAACAAGAAAAAATAGCTGAAAAAAAAGAAGAAAAAGAAGTTCAAAATTCTGTGCCAGTACCAGAGCAAAAAAAAGAAGCTTCAATAGAAGAAGAAAAAGATACACCTTTAATAATGGGAAGAAGTATGAATTTAAAAGGTGATCCTATAAAAATAAAAGATATCTCGGTAGATTCTGATAAGGTAGTTATAGATGGTGAATTAATAGCCGATACAATGGATTCCAGAGAAATAAAAAATGGTGAAAAAGTTATATTAATGTTTAATGTATATGATGGAACAAGTAGTATAACTTGCAAAGCTTTTTTAGATACAGATAAATTTAAAAATATTTCTAAAAGAATAAAATCTTCAAAAGGTTTAAAAATAGACGGTATTGCTAAATATGATCAATTTGCAAAAGAAATTACAATAATGGCAAATACAATATTAGAAACACAAGGAACCAAAAAAGAAAAAAGAGTAGATGATGCTGTAAAGAAGAGAGTAGAGCTTCATATGCATACACAGATGAGTCAAATGGATGCTGTTACTCCTTGCACAGATTTAGTTAAAAGAGCTATCTCTTGGGGGTGGAATGCAATTGCAATTACTGATCACGGAGTAGTGCAATCTTTCCCAGATGCACATAAGCTATTAGAAAAAACAGGAGATAATATAAAAGTATTATATGGAGTTGAAGGATATTTTGTTCCAGATAAAGATCCAGCGGTATTTAATTCTAGAGGACAAGGCTTAGATACAGAATATTGTGTTTTAGATTTAGAAACAACAGGTATTTCATATGTAACAGAAAAAATTACAGAAGTAGGAATTATAAAATATAAAAATGGCGAAATTATAGATGAATTTGAATGCTTTGTAAATCCAGAAAAACCAATACCAGAGAAGGTTGTTGAAATTACACATATTACAGATGATATGGTAAAAGATGCAGAAACTATAGATAAAGTAATACCAAAAATAATAGATTTTATTGGAGATTCTGTATTAGTAGCACATAATGCAGATTTTGATATTGGATATTTAAAATATAATTTTGAAAAATATGGATATACATTAGAAAATACATATATAGATACACTAAGGCTTGCAAAAGCAATATTTCCAGATTTAAAGAAATATAAACTTGGAATAATTGCAGATAGTTTAAAAATAAAAGTAGATGTAGCACATAGAGCATTAGATGATGTAAAAACCTTAGTAGAAGTTTTTAAAGTTATGATAGAAAGAACTAAGGAAGAGAATGGAAAAACAATTGATGATTTTGATACAAAATTTGAAACTGATTTTAAGAAACTTCCTTCTTACCATATAATCATAATAGCAAAAAATTATGTAGGCCTTAAGAATTTATATAAATTAGTTTCTTATTCTCATTTGAATTATTTTTACAAAAAACCAAGAATATTAAAATCTATTTTAAATAAATATAGAGAAGGATTAATAATAGGAAGTGCTTGTGAAGCAGGTGAGCTTTATAGGGCTGTTTTAACACAAAAGTCAGATGAGGAGATAGAAGCTATTGCTTCTTACTATGATTATTTAGAAATACAGCCAATTGGAAATGATGAGTATTTGATTAGAGAAGGAACTGTTCAAGGAGAAGAAGACTTAAGAAATATAAATAGAAAAATAGTAGAAATTGGAGAAAAGCTAAATAAACCGGTATGTGCAACCTGCGATGTTCATTTTATGGATCCACAAGATGAAATATATAGACGAATTTTACAAGCAGGACAAAAATATGATGATGCAGATATGCAAGCACCTTTGTATTTAAGAACTACTAATGAAATGCTTGCAGAATTCGATTATTTAGGAACAGAAAAAGCCTATGAAGTTGTAGTTGAAAATACAAATTTAATTGCAGATATGTGTGAAAAAATTAAACCAATATCTCCAGAAAAATGTCCACCACATATACCAGGCTGTGAACAAACTATAAAAGATATTGCTTATAAAAAAGCAATTGAACTTTATGGAGATCCACTACCAGAAATTGTAAAGACTAGATTAGATAAAGAGCTAGATTCTATAATAAAAAATGGTTTCTCTGTAATGTATATAATTGCACAAAAATTAGTATGGAAATCAAATGAAGATGGTTATTTAGTTGGTTCTAGAGGTTCTGTAGGTTCATCTTTCGTTGCAAATATGACAGGTATTACAGAAGTTAATTCTCTAAAAGCACATTATAGATGTCCAAAATGTAAGTATTCAGATTTTACAGATTATGGCTATCAAAATGGTTTTGACCTGCCAGATAAAATTTGTCCAAAATGTGGACATCCTTTAGATAAAGATGGAATGGATATACCTTTTGAAACATTCTTAGGATTTAACGGAGACAAAGAGCCAGATATAGATTTAAATTTTTCTGGTGAATATCAAGCTAAAGCACATAAATATACAGAAGTAATTTTTGGAAAGGGAACTACATTTAAAGCTGGAACTGTTGGTACAATAGCAGATAAAACAGCTTATGGATATGTAAAAGGCTATTATGAAGATAGACATATACCTGTAAGTAGTGCAGAAATTTCAAGATTATCAGTTGGATGTACTGGAATTAAAAGAACTACTGGTCAGCACCCTGGAGGAATTATTGTTGTACCAAAGGGAAGAGAAATATATGAATTTACTCCTGTTCAGCACCCTGCAGATGATCCTAATTCTGATATTATAACTACACACTTTGACTATCACTCAATTGACCAAAACTTACTTAAATTAGATATTCTAGGTCATGATGATCCTACAATTATTCGTATGCTTCAAGATATTACTGGAGTAGATCCACAAACTATACCTTTAGACGATAAAGATACAATGAGTATTTTTAGCTCAACTGAAGCTTTAGGACTAACAGAAGAGCAAATAAATTCTCCAGTAGGAAGTTTTGGTGTACCGGAATTTGGAACTAAATTTGTAAGAGGAATGTTAGTAGATACAAAGCCAAAAACTTTTGATGAGCTAATAAGAATTTCAGGACTATCACATGGTACTGATGTATGGTTAAACAATGCACAAGAATTAATAAATGATGGTACAGTAACTCTGGCAGAAGCTATTTGTTGTAGAGATGATATTATGATTTATCTAATAAATAAAGGCTTGCCACCAAATCCAGCTTTTAAAATAATGGAAACTGTTCGTAAAGGTAAAGCTTTAAAAGATCCAGAAAAATGGGCAGAATATGTTGCTTTAATGAAAGAGCATGATGTTCCAGATTGGTATATAAAATCATGTGAAAAAATTAAGTACATGTTCCCAAAAGCACATGCGGCAGCATATGTAACTATGGCTTTTAGAATTGCTTGGTTTAAGGTACATATTCCAAAAGCTTATTATGCAGCTTATTTTTCAATTCGTGCAAAACAATTTGATAGTGATGCAATGTGTCATGGAGCACAAACTGTTAAAAATAAAATGAAAGAAATTGACTTAGCTGGAAATTTAGCTGCAAATAAAGACAAAGAAATGTATCCAGTTTTAGAATTAGTTTTAGAGATGAACGAAAGAGGAATAGAATTTTTACCAGTAGACTTATATAAATCACACCATAGTAAATTTTTAGTAGAAGATGATGGACTAAGACCACCACTTAGTGCAATAAACGGCTTTGGACCAGTAGATGCTGAAAACTTATATAATGCAGCAAAAGAAGGCAAATTTATGTCTATAAGTGATATGCAAATTCGTTCTAAAATTGGAAAGGTAGCTGTTGAAACTCTAAGAAATGCAGGTTGCTTAAAAGGAATGAGTGAGTCAAATCAAATGAGTTTATTTGGATAGTAGGAAGATAAAATATAAAAAGTTTAGAAGAGGAAAAAATGATAAAAGAATTTTTAGCAAATCCAATTTATTTAAAATATACAATTTACTATTTAGTAGCTATAAATATTTTTGGTTTTTTAATAATGGGAATAGATAAATTTAAAGCCAAAAAAGGATATTGGAGAACACCAGAAAAAACATTATTTACAATTACTTTACTTCGGAGGAGGTATTGGCACAGTATCTGGAATGTATATATTTAGACATAAAACTAAGAAAACAAAATTTACAATTGGACTTCCAACTATTTTAATAGCGGAAATTTGTTTAGCTATATATTTTATATTTTTTTATAAATAATAAATTTGCAAAAATATTGCACACGAACTTAAAAAATCGTGTGCAATATTACTTTTTATAAACTATATTTCTATACCATCATCTTCTATACTATCATTTTGCTTAGATTTTTGCTGAGTAGGATTTAAATTATGATTATAAGAGATAGAATTACTAACTTGTGGAGTATCTTTATATAATGATAAATCCCATACTGGTAATGAATTTTCTTGTGAAGTTTTTGATTTTACATCATCAGAAATATCTTTTTCTGATAGATTAGATTCTATTTCAATATCCTCTTTATTTTTTCCTTTTATTTTTTCTTCAAGAGCATTTATAGGTTTTACAATTGCTTTTGAAAGTGTATTTACTTTGCTCATAAAACTAGTAAATGCATCTTTAGGCTCTAGTTTATGAAATGCTACTATACCAGCTAGAGAACCTCCAATATCTGCTAAATATTGTTCTGCTTGAAAAATACCAGAATTTGCAAATTGGTCTACTTCTGTGCCTAGTGTACCATAAGTATAAACAATTCCAACTAAAGCACTTGAAATAAATTTTATAGCATTTCTAACTTTGGGATTTATTTTAAAGGGCTCTTTTGGTTTTTCTGGGTGCTTTTTATTGTATAAATTTATTCCTAAGTTTGCAATTCCTTCAATTCCACTCATAGCTAGAGAAGAAACAAAAGCACCTCCAGCAGGTAAGGCAAAAGCACCAGTTAAGTGTGCAGTCGCTCGTATTGCTGGGTTCCAATCTATCATATATGTATATAATCCAGCAGCAACAGTAGCAACACAAGAGCCAAGCCACAAGTTGCTTCTTTTAGCTTCAGCTCCTTTTGGCATATTTTTTTCAATTAATTTATCTATTTTTTCGTCAATAGAATTTCTTTTTCTTTCCATAATTCCTCTTTTATATACATTTTCTATAATTATAACATTTTTAAGAGAAAAATACAATGTAAGTGAATTTTAGTTAAATTTTTCTAGTTATTTTTTTATAAAGCTTGACTAAAAAAAAGCTTAATGTTAAAATTTCTTTAAAGTAAAGTCTTTAATTAAAAATTAATTAAAGCAAACATCCATAAAAACAAATATATGAGGAAGTCTAATGTTACTTAAGAAAGCAAATATAATTTTAAATTAAGTATTATTAGCACTAATTTTTTAAAAATTAGTGCTTTTTGTGTTGAGTGTATTAATACAAGAAATTACTTAATTAAAAATATTTGCAAAATATAATAATTTTTTATAGTTTGCACTATAACTTTGTTTTTATGAGATGAAATTGTAAACATAAAAACAAAGGAGGAAGAAAATGCAAAACGAAAGAAAATCATTCCAAAATTTAAAACAAAGAAAACGGAATTACTTTAATAGCTTTAGTAATCTCAATAATAGTAATGCTAATTCTAGCTGGTGTGTCTTTAAATGCTGTAATAGGAGATAATGGAATAATTACTCAAGCTCAGAATGCAACATATATGCAAGGTATAGCAGCTTTAGAAGAGTATTTGCAAACCGAGTATGTAAAATACTATGATGAAGCAGATGATTATACAAATAAAATAGAATTGCTTTCAAGTAAAATGCCAAATTTATGCTTAAAAGATGGAACAAAAAACTATATAACCTATAATGGTGGAGATGGACCAAAGCAATATTATTTAGTAAATAAACAAAGTTTGCCAGATGATGTAAAAAGTCAGTTAAGAGGTGGAGATACTAACGAATATTCAAAGTATATATATTTAATAGATGTATATGGAATAACAGAAGATTTAAGAGTATATTATTGTGAAAATGGAACAGATACGATACTAGGAACAGCAAGTGATATAATAGTAGATCCAAATACAGTATTAAATAAGATAAAAAATAATACAGCATTAAATGAAGCGTTAACAGATATATTAACAGAAAGAGGAGTAATAATTGGAGAAGATGGAATAACAGTAGCAAATGTATCAGCACTTCAAGAATTTACAATAGATGGAACAGAATATCCAAGCTTAACAAGTTTAAGTGGAATATCAGAGATAAGTTCGTTAAAAAGATTAACATTAAAAAATCTAAATTTAACAAGCATAGAAGGGATAGAGGCTTGTACATTATTAAATTATTTACAATTAGAGAATGTACAGATAGAAAATTATACACCACTAGGAAGTACATTTAATTTGCAATATTTATATTTATATAATCCACCATCAAATGAAGAGATAAATAAATTAGGAGCAGGGCTTGCAAATTCAAATTTAAGTAAGTTGGAATATTTTGGAATATATGGATATAAGCCAGAGTTATATACAAGTGGTTCAACAACAGCACATTTAACAAGAACTTTTAACAATAAATCAAATATAAGTGATATATCAGGTTTAAATAAAATATCACAAGAGACAAAGAATGCAGTAAAATATATGTATTTAAATAATAATCAAATCTCAAATATAAATGCTTTAAGTGGATTTAATAATTTATATTTAGTATATTTAATGTGTAATTCAAATTTAACAAGTTTAGATGGTTTAGAAAATCACATAAATTTAAAAGAAGTATATGCACAAGCTTGTAATTTTTCAACAATAACAGGATTAAGTGGATGCACAGCATTACAAAGATTGACAGCACAAAGTAGTTCAAATTTAAATTCATTAAGCGGATTAGAGAGTGCTACAAATTTAAATTTACTTTATGCTTTCAATTGTAATTTAACAGATATATCAGCATTAAATGGAAAAAAAGCAATGATAGAATGTAGTATGTATGGAAATGAAAATTTAGAAAATGTTTCAAGTTTGCAAACTTGTACAGCACTAGATATTTTATACTTAGAGTCAAATGAAAATATGAGAGTAGATGATGTAATTTTAATAGAACCAATATTACTTGGATGTACAGCTTATACAATACCATCAAAGTATCTAAAATATTTTTCATCAGTAACAATGTATGACTATACAAATTCAGGATTAACAGATTATTCAGAAGAAATATTAGCATTAAAGGATAGGACGAATGTAACCTATTTAAGATTGTATGGAAATACAAATCTTGGAAAAAGTAGAATAGGAAAGCAAATAAAAGAAGGAAATTTAAAATATGATGAATTAGATAAAATAGTAGAAAACTTATCATTGACAGATAGCGAAAATAGCATAATACAAGCATGGAAAGGCTATTCAGAAAGTAAAATAAAAAATATGACAGATACAGAGATAGCAAGTATTGAAAGCTCTGAAAATGATATATACCTAAGATATGTTTTATCTACAATGACTGGATTAACAAGATTGTCAGTAGGAAAAATAAGCAATCTAACATCAATAGATTTTGTAAATAAAGTTACAAAATTAGAACAACTAGATTTAAGATATGTTAACAATAGTTTAACAGATTTATCAAAATTAGAGACAAATGCAATGTCTTTAAAGACACTAGCAATATCAAATCCATCAATAGATATGAAAGGAATTCAAAAAACAATTAGTAGATTAAATACAACATCTGCTAATAATATGAATATTATTACAAATAAAGTTGGTACTAGTTATCCAAATGGTTTATTATTATATGAAACAGGTTATTTAAACAGTTTTAAAGATTGTACAGGAATAACAAGATTTTATAATAGTGCTCAAAATGGCGGTGTAACAGGACAAACAATAGATTTATCAACTTGTACAGGATTAACATATATTAGTGTAAGTAGTTCATATTGTACGTATGTATTACCATCTACTATAACTTCAGCTTCTATAGGTAGTAACGATAAAGCTGATTTTACTAATTGTACTAAATTAACAAATCTAAATATGTTTCAACTGAATTCTACTCAATATAATTACAATATGTCAACTTTAGTAAATTCACCGCTAAAAAGATTGTCACTAAACAGAGTTTCTGGTGATTTTTCAGCAATAGGAAATTTAACAGCAGCATATAATACTTTAACAAGTTTAAGTTTTTATAATGACAATTATGGATATAATACAGCTGGACATAGAGTTACCGGAGATTGTAGTTCTTTATCAAACTTTAAAGCATTAGATACTTTAAATATATATTATAATCATTTAAGTGGTATTTTAAATGGAATATCTAATTTAACAGCACTAAAAACTTTAAATGCAAACACGAATGATATAGGAGATATATCAGAACTAAATAATTTAACCAATTTGACAAGTTTAACCTTAAATGCTAACAATATATCAAATTTTAATGCCATTTCTAATTTGAAAAATTTGCAGACTTTGAATTTAGGTAGTAACAGCATAACTAATTTAAGAGCATTAGAAGGTTTGATAGTAAACGGAAAAACAAATCTAAGAACTTTATATGTAAATAATAATTCACTTGAAAATTATACAACAGAAAATGTAGATGGAAGTGTAATATCAGTAGATAATATTTCTATATTAAAGAACTTAAATAGTGCTGGATTAACAACTTTAAATATTTCAGGAAATAATTTCCAAGATACAAGTAGCTTAAAAAGTTTAACTTGGAGTAACTATACAGAATAAATAGATATAAAGATTATTTAAAAACAAAAGCGAAGGGATAAAAAGATGAGAGATAAAAAAATTTTGATAATAGGAATTATCATAGTATTATTAATTATAGGAATAATAGTATTAATTAATAATCAAAGAAATAAAAATGAGGATGTGCAAGTTCCAGAGGCAAATTATAATGAAGAAACAGGGATGTATACAGTAACAACATCAGATGGGAGAAATATAAGTAGCACAGATAGTAGTAGTTTGCAAATATATATAGATGATCCAGACTATAAAATAAATCCAACAGAGGAATATAGTCAAACAGAAGATGGAACGGGAACAACAGAAAACACATCAGTATATGATGAAGAAAGTGGTCAGTATATAGATATTGTAAGTGGCTCTGTAGTGGAATAATAAGAAGAAAATGAAATCAGCGACTATATTAGTCGCTGATTTATAATTAATAATATAACAATTATAATTTTATTCGTAAGATTTTATTTAAATAATAGATAAAAAATTTTATTTTAAATTTTTGAGACTATCGTAAAAGTTGTGTAAAACTTAAATCCTTCCGATAGATAACTGAAAATTTATATATTTTTAATTTCTTCTTCTGTGAGTTCTGTTAATTCAATAATTTCTTCAATTGGTGTGCCTTTTTTCAATAATTTTTTTGCAATTTCTATTTTTTCTTTCTCAATTCCTTTTTCCATACCAGCATCAAAACCATATTCTTCTATGGCCTTTTTATCTAAAAGCTCTTTCATTCTATATTCGGCAAGCTCTTGCTCATACTTACTTTTCTTAATTTCATCTAGTTGTTTTTTAGCTTCTTTTATTTCTACATTTTCCATATCTTTAGCCTCCAAGGAAGATGGCTCTTTTATAAATTTTAGCCACCTTATTAAATCTTTACTATTTTCATTATAACCTTTTTTAAACAATTTTTCCACTAGTTTTAAAGAAATAATATGTATTTCAAATACATCAGTTAAAATATATTTAGTATAAGTTTCTTCTCTTATTTGCCATTTTGTATGAAATTTAGGAATATTTTTTAGATTATCAAATTTTTTGAAATCAAAATCTGCAATAAGGATTATAATAGCCTTTTGCAGAAGATTATAAGATTCACCAGAATTAATTGTTTTAGAATATAGCTTAGACCAATAAAAAAGAAGTCTTTTAGGTAAATTATTAAAAGGAACAACTTGCATTTCAATATCACAAGGAATTTTATTTTCAAGAATAACCTTAATATCTAAGATGCCCAATTTATCGCTAGCTAAATCTTTTTCAAGAATAGTATTACCGTCTAAAGAAATAAAATTAATTTTAGTCTTTAAAATAGCCTCAAGTAAACTCTTAGTAATATGTTCATTACCGACATAACCGAAAAATACGCTTAAAGATATAATCATTAGTAGGGATCATAAAGTCGTTAATATTTTTTTGAATTATAAAATCACCTCCTTTATAAATGAATTTTAAAATTTGAAGAATTAGACGAAATGTCTAAAGAATTAAATAAATTCAAACGAATAAAATTGAAATTATAATAACATGGCAAAAGAGAGAAGTCAAGAAAATTATGAATTTTATAAATAGTTTTTTTGAAAAGATATTTACAAAACAAAAAAAGCCTTAAGTCTTTGACTTAAGGCTACTTAATATTTAATAAAATTCTACCATTAGAAGGTTTACAAGTCAATACAAAAATAAAATTTTAAATGAGAAATTTTATAAGTAAAACTCGAAAACATTGAATTTTAAAGGTTTAATAAAATTCTAATTCTTCCTTAAGTCAAAGACTTAAGGAAATCCATAAAAATTAAAGAGGAAGTCTGATGATAGTAAGAAGTTTAAGTAAAAGTTTATTAAAAAGTGAAGAATAGCACTATAAAATATAGTGCTATTTGTGTTGCTTGAATTGATATTTTTTATTTACTATTGATTTTAATTTGAAATGGTTTTCTTTCAAGAAACAAAGATATCCTTATGTATTTTTGTTTTATGGATTGAAGGAGAAAAGAGTTTTTCTTTTCTCCAAAATAAATATAAAAAACATAGGAGGAAGTACAAAATGAACGAAAGAAAGCTGTTTCAAGGAAATGGTAAAAAATCAAATAAAGGTATAACTTTAATTGCTTTAGTAATTTCAATAATAGTAATGCTAATATTAGCAGGAGTATCTTTAAATGCAACAATAGGAGAAAATGGAATAGTAACAAAAGCACAAAATGCAAAATTAGCAAGTGAAGAAAGTAAAAGAAGGGAAGACTTGGAATATATATTGTATGAATATAATTCAAGTAGCTTTTTAGGACAAGCAGATGGATTTACAGATTACTTAGAAAACTTAAAAACAGAAGGAAGAATAGACGATTATTTGTACACAGATACATTAATAGTAAAGTATGATGGAGTGTATTACGAAACAGAGAAAAACGGAGAATATTATGAAATAAAGAATAAATTAGAAGACGACCTAACAGGAGGAAGTGGAGAAACAGGAGAAAATAACTATATAGTAACACCAGATAACTTAACAAATGGAAATATAGAGATAGCAGAAGGAAGTAGCTATGTAGTATTAGATGAAGTAAAAGGAGAAGATTTTAACTTTGAAATCCCAGCAGGAGAGCCAGTAACAATAAAAATAATGGGAGATATGAACATAGACAATAAAGGATATAAAAGAAGTGCAATAGATTTAGAAGAAGGGGCAACCTTAAACTTATATGTATATGGAACAGTAGAAGTAAATTCAGGATATGGAGAAGATGCGAGTGGAAATGTAGCAGGAAAAGGAGGCTATGCAGGAATCCATGTACCAGAAGGAGCAACACTAAATTTATATGGAACAGGAACACTAACTGCAATAGGTGGAAATGCAGGAAGTGGAGGAACTTTAGAAGATGGAAGAGATAATAAAAATGCTGGAGCCGGTGGAGGTGGAGCTGGTGCTGGTATTGGAGGAAATGGTGGTACTGGTGGGCAATATCAAGATGGAGTTGGTTCAGATGGAAATTCAGGGGAAAGTTGTGGAGATGTAAATATATATAATAGTTTAACTATATATGCTTATGGAGGAGCAGGTGGCTCTGGAGGAGCAGGAAACAAAGCAACTGCAACAGCTGGAGGAGCTGGAGGTTATCCATCAGCTGGAATTGGTGGCGGAGGAGCAGGTGGAGCCGGTGGAACTTGCTGCGCTGGAGCTGGTGGATATACTGGTGGTTCTGGAGATATGGATGAAAGCAAGTCTCACAATGGCTTAAGTGGTGGAAAAGGAAAGAATAATGAAGAAACTCTACTAGGTGGTGGAGGATATTTCGAAGGTGCTGAAGGCTTAGATAAAAATGGATTAAATAGAAGAATATTGACTTTTGGAGGTATGTATAATCAAGGTTATTGGGATAATTTAAGAGATCGTTCTGGAAACGGAGGAAAAGCAGGAAATGGTGGTAATGTTAAAGTATCTTCAAGTTCTCAAATATATGCGTATAATGGAAATTTATATACAGATGGAACAGATTATGAGAATGGCTTAAATCAATGTCCTATATATTTACAAGCTGGAATTGTAACTGCAAAATATAATTATAATTCAGAGTATGGTGGTCCAGAAAGCTATAAATTGTTTGAATTAATATTAATATCTAATCAAAGTATTACAGAAAAATCTGGATATAAAAATAATAAATATGATAGTATAGAAAATTCAAAAAAATATGTAACAAAAAATAGTGTGCTAACCAATGTAGATATGTCTTATCAAGGTGTAGGTTCTGGCGCAGGATATACAGAGATATCAAATGGAACTTATACAATTGATAGTTCAATGAATTAGATTTCGAACTTAAAATTCAAAAATAAGATATATTTTTTAGTTGCTATAAAATTCATATTAACAAAATAAACTTTAGGAATAGTCCCTAAAGTTTATTTTATCTTTCCATTAGTATAATCATTACCTTCAAAACGCTCACCTAATATTACTTTGTTTATTATATTTTGAATTTGTTCTATATTTTCATCTAAAATATCAATTCTAACACTATCTACATTAAAATCTTTATATGCAATAGAAGTAATTTTGCTATTAAATATTGCTGTAATAGTAGAGGTATTATCTGGTATTAATCTAAACTCAAAACCTAAACGATCTTTTAAGTAAAATTTTGTGTTTTCTTTGCAAAGCTTTTTGCAAGCTTCATAGCAAGAATTACTTTTTCCAAGAAAGCAATAATTAGTTGTCATAAGAGGTGTTTTTCCATATACAATTAGTTCTGTATGTAAATTAGAAGTTTCTATTAAACTATTAAGTTCTAATTTTTCTAGCTCAACAGATGGTGTTATTTTAGATAACCCTATACCTCTTAGTTTAGATATTGTTTCAATATTATAAATATTTAAACTGTAATTTCCAATCATAGGAAGATTATATCTTTTTAAAATTTCAGCCTGTGAAATATGTGATATAACAAAGCCTTTAATACCAATATCTATTGCTTGCATAATAAATTTATCTATTGTTTTTAAGTATTTATCTTTAATAATTGTTGGCATATAGATATATACAGTAAATTTTGAACAAAGATTTTCTAGTAAATATTTATAATCTTCTAAAGTAAAATATTTGTAAGGTATATACAAGGTATCTATATTAGTTAAATAATGATAGCTAGCATTTTTATTTAGTATATTTAAGAGTAAAGAAATTTTTGGTTTTTCTATTTTACTTTTTGAAATGCTTCTGTTTTGTATATTTGGTAAATTTGTAGCTTTAATATCAAAAGTATAAAGCTCTTTAACTTTTTCTTCAAGCAATAAAATTGAGTTTCTTCTTAGCTCGTTTAATATACTAATTTTAGGTATGAATAAACCACCTTCTAAATCAACTTCAATATTGTTAAATTTAAATTGTGAATTACCTGTTTTTGAAAGTTGAGCTATTATTTTTTCTTTAGTAATAGGTGAATTTATAGCTTTTTCTGGGTAAATATTAGTTTTTAAATTTACAGATAAATTACTATAAAAACCAGTTTTGCCAGAAATAGTAAGTTCAATTGGAGAGTTTTCTTTTATGGCTATTTTAGCATCTAAAGGAATTTTTAATAGCTCTTTTTCTACATCAAAAGTAGAATTTGCAAAGTTACTTAATTTTTTACTTTCAATTCTATATATTTGAGCTCCATTTGATATATTTCCTTTCATTCTACCAATTGTTACAGTATTTCCAGAAGGTAGGGAAGGAAAGTTTTTGTTTTTAATCATAAGCTCTGAAACAGTATAGTTTTCATTATTAATAGATATTCTATCTCCGATAGATAAAGAATTTTCAAGCTTTAAAGTAATATGACCTTTTTGAGCTTTGAAATCTTGAACTTTGCCAAGATATAAGCCCATATTATTAGACTTTTTACTATAAATCAAATTAGTATTAGCTTCATTAGAAAAATGTCCACTTGAAAAATTACCTCTGTTAAATACTTGAAGAAGTTCTTCTTTATCTGAAAGACCAGTAGTTTCATTTTTTAGTTCAAGCTTTTTGTGAATTTCAGAAATTAGTTCACTATCACTCAAATTTATATTTTCTAATATAAAATCAATATATTTCCTATAAATTCTTGTAACTGTAGCAACATATTCAGGAGTTTTTAATCTTCCTTCAATCTTAAAACTATCAACTCCATTTTTTATTAGACTTGGAAGAAAATCTAATGCAGATTGGTCTTTTGGGCTTAAAAGGAAGCCTTTATCTAAAAGATTATTATTTGCATATAATTCATAAGGCAATCTGCAAGGTTGAGCACACATACCACGATTACCAGATCTATTTCCAACCATACTAGAGAATAAGCATTGACCAGAATAAGATATACAAAGAGCACCATGTATAAAAATTTCTAATTCTATATCTGTATTTTTTCTTATATATTCTATTTCAGATATTGAAAGTTCTCTAGCAAGAACAACTCTTTTAAAGCCAATCTTTTCAAGTTGCTTTACTCCTTCTAAATTATGTACAGTCATTTGAGTACTAGCATGCAATACAATTTCTGGATAATATTTATGAAGAAAACTAGCTAGTCCTAAATCTTGAACAATAATAGCATCAACGCCAGAATTATAAGCAAAAACAGCTAAAGAAACGGCTTCATCTAATTCTTCTTGTTTTAAAAGAGTATTTAAAGTAAGATTAACTTTTACATTTCTAAATTTAGCATATAAAATTGCTTTTTTTAAAGCTTCGCTAGTAAAATTTGTTGCTCTAGCTCTAGCATTGAAATTGCTTGCACCTAGATATACTGCATTAGCTCCATTTTGAACAGCTGCTTTTAAACAATTAAAATCTCCGTACAGGAGATAGTAGTTCTGGATATTTCATAAAACTCCTCATTATTTTATAAATTCAAAATTTAATAAATTTATTTTTTATTATAGCATAATTAACATAAAAGTACAAATAATTAAAATATGAATCAAATTTTAGTAACGAGTTTAAAAAAAGGCAATAAAAGAAAATTTATTTTTATATTTTTAACTTCTTTAATATTTATCTGTTGGAGTTTAGTATATGTAATTTTAAATTTAAACAAAACTAGGCAAGAAGAGGAACTAAATAGCATATATTCTCAAATTTTATCTACACAAAAATTATACAATGTACAAAATATGCAAATTGAAAATTCTGTAATTTTTGGTACTATAAAAATTCCAAAAATAAATTTAGAGTACATTATTTTTAGAAATTATGATGAAGAACTTTTAAAAATATCAATATGTAAATTTGCTGGAGGAGAACTAGAAGAAAACGGAAACATTGCTTTGGCACGGACATAATTATAATGATGAAAGATTTTTTGGAAAAATAGAAAATCTAAATATAGGAGATGAAATAATAATAGAAAATTTAAAAGGTGAAGAGTTTATATATAAAGTAAATGAAGTATATGAAAGTTCACCAGAAGATATATCTTGCTTAGAATATAATGAAAAACTCATAAAAGAGCTAACTCTAGTTACTTGTAATAATAGTAATGGCAAAAGAACAATAGTAAAAGCAGCAATAAAACAGTAAACAAAGTGAAACCAAAAGAGATTAAGAGTAAGTTAATCATATTTGACTTGGTAGGTGTGGCAGTTACGATTGAAAAAAATATGCAACAAAAATTTTGAGTATTGTAAAAAATTAAATAAAAATTTTCTAAAATGCTTGAAATATATAATAAAATTTGGTATAATACCAAAGTATTATAAAAAATTAGCACGCAAATTTAGCTTAAGATTGTGCTTTAGTAAAACTTTAGTGTTCTTAAGTGATAAAAATTTGCGGTGGTAAAAACAAATTTAAGGAGGAAATTAAAATGGCAGTAGTTGCAATGAAACAATTACTTGAAGCAGGTGTTCATTTTGGACATCAAACAAGAAGATGGGATCCAAAAATGGCTGAATATATTTTTCAAGCTAGAAATGGAATCCATATTATCGATTTACAAAAAACATCAAAAAAATTAGACGAGGCTTATAAGTTCGTTAAAGAGCAAGCAGAAGAAGGAAAATCTATTTTGTTTGTAGGAACAAAAAAACAAGCACAAGAATGCATTAAAGAGGCAGCTCAAAAATGCAATATGTACTATGTAGACCAAAGATGGTTAGGTGGTATGCTTACAAACTTTAAAACAATTCAAGGAAGAGTTGCTAGATTAAATGAATTAGAAGAAATGTCAACAAATGGTACTTTTGATATGTTACCAAAAAAAGAAGTTATAGGATTAAAAGCCGAAATGGAAAAACTAGAAAAAAATCTTGGTGGTATTAAAGATATGAAAGAAATGCCAGGAGTTATGTTTGTAGTAGATCCTAAAAAAGAAAGAATTGCTGTATTAGAAGCAAAGAAATTAGGAATTCCAGTAGTAGGTTTAGTAGATACAAACTGCAATCCAGAAGAAGTAGACTATGCTATTCCTGGAAATGATGATGCTATTCGTGCAGTAAAACTTATAGCTGATGTTATAGCAAATGCAGTTATTGAAGGTAGACAAGGTGAAGATGCAGAAGTCGTAGCTGATGAAATGGAAGAAGTTGCTGAAGCTGAAGAAAAAACAGATATGGAACAAGTTGCATCAGAAGAAACTAGCGAAGCTGAATAATAAAATATTGAAGTTTAGGGGTGGAGCATTTTAATAAATATTTGTAACCACCCTAATTTTAAATTAAGAATAACTGCGAAAGCAGATAATTATAGGAGGTATAAAGATGATTACAGCAGAATTAGTAAAACAATTAAGAGAAAAAACAGGTGCAGGAATGATGGACTGCAAAAAAGTTTTAACTGAAACAGATGGAGATATGGAAAAAGCAGCAGAGCTATTAAGAGAAAGAGGAATAGCAAAAGCTGCAAAGAAATCTGGAAGAGTTGCTGCTGAAGGTTTAGTATGTAGCTATGTTTCAGAGGATAAAAAAGTTGGAGCAATTGTAGAAGTAAATGCAGAAACAGACTTTGTTGCTAAAAATGAAGAATTTAAAGCATTTTGTGCAGATGTTGCTGAAATAGTAGCAAAAACAAATCCAGCAGATGTAGAAGCTTTATTAGTAGAAAAATATAAAGATACAGATAAAACAGTTCAAGAAACTTTAACAGGCAAAATTGCAACAATCGGAGAAAATATGACAATTAGAAGATTTGCTAGATTTGAAACAAATGGATTAGTAGAAAGCTATATACACGGAGATGGAAAAATAGCTGTACTAGTAGAATTAGCAAAAGGAGACAGCACTTTAGCAAAAGATGTATGTATGCAAATAGCTGCTGCAAAGCCAGAATATTTAAAAAGAGAAGATGTTCCAGCTGATGCTGTAAATAAAGAAATGGAAATTTTAAAAGCTCAAGCTATGAATGAAGGAAAACCTGCTGAAATTGCAGAGAAGATGGTTCAAGGAAGAATTGGAAAATTCTATTCTGAAATTTGCTTATTAGATCAAGAATTTGTAAAAGATCCAAATGTTAAAGTTGGTGCAATGGTTTCTAGCAAAGGTGGAGAAATTGTTAGATTTGCTAGATTTGAAAAAGGTGAAGGAATCGAAAAGAAAGAAGAAAACTTTGCAGAAGAAGTTATGAAACAATTAAAATAATTTTGATTTTAATTTTTATATTTATAATAAAATACTGATAAATTTATAAGAAATAAATTTATCAGTATTTTTTTGTGTCAAAAAATTATTTAGAGCATAAAATATAAGGAATACTTTATTTCGAAAGAAGTTGATAGATGTGATAAAATATTTTGATCATGCAGCTACAACAGCTGTTGATAAAGAAGTTTTTGAAGCTATGAAGCCATATTTTATGGAAAAATTTGGAAATGCATCTTCTGTATATAGATTAGGAAAAGAAAACAAAGAAGCTATAAATATAGCTAGAATGAAGGTTGCAGAAGCAATAAATTGCAATATGAATGAAATATATTTTACTAGTTGTGGAAGTGAAAGTGACAATTTAGCAATAAAAGGAATTGCTTTAGCAAATTCAAAAAAAGGCAATCATATTATTACTACTGAAATAGAGCATCCTGCAGTACTAAATACTTGTAAAAGTCTAGAAAAACAAGGATATAGAATAACTTATTTAAAAGTTGATAAAGAAGGATTAATTAATTTAGAAGAGCTTGAAAGAAGTATTACGCCAAAAACTATTTTAATTAGTGTTATGTTTGCAAATAATGAAATAGGAACAATTGAACCAATAAAAGAAGTAGGAGATATTGCAAAAAAATATGGAATATATTTTTTTGTAGATGCAGTTCAAGCTATAGGAAATATTAAAATAGATGTTAAAGATTTGGGAATATCAGCTCTTTCAATGTCAGCACATAAGTTTTATGGACCAAAAGGTGTAGGAGCTTTATATGTGAAAGAAGGTGTAGAGTTTACTAGAATACAGGATGGTGGTCATCAAGAAAGAGAAAAAAGAGCAGGAACAGAAAATGTTCCAGGAATTATTGGTTTGGGAAAGGCGATAGAACTCGCAAATACAAATATAGATGCTTATAATAAGAAATTACTAGAATTAAGAGAATTTTATTTTTCTGAAATAGGAAAAAGAATACCGAATATTTTGATAAATGGAAGTAAAAACAATAGATTAGCAGGAAATACAAATATATGTTTCAAAGGTGTTGATGGAGCAAGACTTTTATATGAATTAGATAAAAGAAAAATTTGTGCTTCTAGTGGTTCTGCTTGTAGTGCAGGTCTATTAAAGCCTTCAAAAGTTTTATTAGCTATAGGAGTTCCTTCTCAAATTGCTCGTAGTAGTTTAAGAGTAACTTTTGGAAAAGAGAATACTTTAGAAGATACAAAATATTTAGTATCTTCAATAGAAGAAGTAGTAAAAGAACTAAGAAGATAAAGAACTTCTCTATTTTTAGAGAAGTTCTTTATTAATTGTTTAAATCTGATTTATCAATGTTTTCTAATGCAAATCTTACAGCAGAAATAACTAAACCATTTAAACTAATTTCTCTTTTTGGTTTTCCTTCATTTGCAGCTTTAACTATACTCTCTAATTCTTCATATAAATCATCGGGAAAACGAATAGTTAAAGGTCTATTAGAATTTTTTGATTTTGTAATTTTAAATTTTTCCATAATAATAGCTCCATTCTTTAAATTTTCTATTATATTTGTAACATAAAAACGATTATAAAAATATAATCAAATAACGAACCAAAAATAAAAAGCTTGAAATACTAGAATTTCAATGTAATCAAATATTACACACAAAAAAATGTACAAAAAATTGAACCAAATATTGAACCACAATGAAATTTAATGTATAATAAATGTAATATGTATATAGTGTACTACTATTATATAGTAAAATACAAAGAAAAGAGGGGAGTATTATTAAAGAGAACGAAGAACCAAAACTTGGATTTATGTTTAAAGTATCAAATAATTCAGAGGATAAATATAGTAATTTGATGCAAATAAGAGAAGCTAGTGTTTTAAGAAATATATGTTTTGATGAATGGAATAAATATGAATTATTACAATTAGTAGAATTATATTATCAATACTTTAATAAACAAAAAAATTCAGATCTAATATGGGACATAAATGAGTATGTTGTATCTGGACAGTATGAGAAAGATAGAAATGAATAAAAATCCAAAAAGCAATGTATTAATTATACATTGCTTTTATCATATTTATAACTTTATCTAAATCTGAAATATCTAATTTTTTTTACTTTTATAAAAAACAATAAAAATATTGAGCTTTTTTTAATTATATGTTAGGCTGTATTTAAAATACGGAGGAGGAAAGAAAAATGGAAGAAAATAAAAAGAAAAACTCAAAAATGGGCTTATTAGTTTTTTTATTAATAGTAGCTATAATTATAATTGCTATAATGGCAGTATATATTTATAGATTAACTGAAGAAAAAACAGTTCAATCTGAGATAGTTTCAAATTTAAATGGTCAAATTGTAAATTTAGAAACTACAATTGATAGCTTACAAGAAAATCTTAATATACTTTCAAATACAATAGAAAATAATAGTAATGAGAATTCATCAGTAGCAAATGATACAAAATACGAAGAACTAACAGAGGCTATTTATAGCCAAATTCCAGAAAATAAACATTTTGTTATACAAAGTGCAGAACAAACTGAAAGTGGAAATATCTTATTAAAAGGAAGAATATATGAAGATATAGAATTAACATCTATTTCTAAAGAAGAATACGATTCATTAAAAGCTACTGGAGAAATAACTCTTTTTGGAGAAAAGTTTTCATTAGGTGAATATGAAGATTTTGTTCCAGGATATATTTTGAGAAACTCAAATAATTATGGCTTTTATGTTACAGATAGCTATGAGCTAGTAAACTTTAGTGATACATCTTTTGTACAAGGAACAGATGAATATTATACAGTAACTTTAGATGATACAGTAAAATTAAAATTACCAGATGATTCAGAAGAAACAATAAATACAACAACATTGGAAACAATTGAAGATAATAATTTTATTAATCTTGGGGTTATGTATGATTTTGAATTCGATAATGGAAAATTATCAAAAATTATATATATGATGTAATAAAAAAAGCATCAAATAGATGCTTTTTTTATGCAAATTTAAATGTTTTGGCTGGGGTACTGTGATTCGAACACAGGAAATGTCGGAGTCAGAGTCCGATGCCTTACCGCTTGGCGATACCCCAATAAATTAACAATAAAATTATATATCAAATTTTCATTAAAGACAATAGAAAAATAAAAATTAAATATCAAAAAATAAAATTTCACAAAAAATTTACATTTAAAAGGTTTATATTTAAAGCTTTTGATGTTATAATAATAAAAAAATTGAGGAATTATGGTGAAAAAATGAATAATATATATGGTTTGGTAGCTTCTTTCCTATATATAGGAGTAATAATAGCTACATCAAGTTTATTTAGCAAAGTGAGCAAAGAGGCTAGTAGAAAATTTATACATATAATGTTATCTAATTGGTGGTTTATAGCAATGATATTTTTTGACAATATGTGGTTTGCAGCTATCGGACCAACAATTTTTGTTGTGATTAATTATTTATCTTATAAATTCAATATTATAAAAGTAATGGAAAGAGAAGAAAAGAGTGGATTAGGAACTGTATATTATGCTTTATCACTTTTGATTTTGGTTTTAATTACTTTTGGATTACTTAAAAATCCAACTATTGGTTTAATAGGAGTTTTGGTTATGGGGTATGCAGATGGTTTAGCTGCAATTGTTGGAAAAGGAGTAAAAAGTCCAAGTCTTAAATTTAGTAAGAATAAAAAAACTATAGCAGGTTCTGTTACTATGTTTATAGTATCTTTAATTATTATATCTGGAGCATTAGTATATTTTGATGTTACTAGTTGGTTTTTAAAAGCTTTTGTAATGTCTATAATTGTAACAGTAGCTGAAGCAATCTCAATAAAAGGAACAGATAATTTATTTGTTCCACTACTTACTTCAGGAATGATTTTTTTAGTAATATAAAATCTAAAGCAGAAGAATTCGGTAACTTCTGCTTAATTTATATTGAAAAGACTAAAAGATAAAAGGAGCAAAATATGAAACTAGAAGAAATAAAAGATCCGAAGGATGTTAAAAATTTAAGTTTAGAAGAAGAAAAAAAATTAGCAGAAGAAATTAGAGAAAAAATATTGCGAACAGTTTCAAAAACTGGTGGACATCTAGCTTCAAATCTAGGTGTTGTAGAGCTTACCATTGCATTAAATAAAATCTTTGATTTTAAAGAAGATAAAATAGTTTGGGATGTAGGACATCAAACCTATGTATATAAGATACTTACTGGCAGAATAAAAGATTTCGATACACTTAGAAAAATGGGAGGTTTGGCAGGATTTCCAAAAACAGAAGAAAGTGAATACGACCATTTTAATACAGGTCATAGTAGTACTTCTATTTCTGTTGCTTTGGGTATGGCTAGAGCTAGAGATTTAAAGAAGGAAAACAATAATATAATTGCTGTAATAGGAGATGGAGCTCTTACTGGAGGTATGGCTTTAGAAGCTTTAAATGATGCTGGTAGTAGCAATACAAAGCTATTAGTTATTTTAAATGATAATGAGATGAGCATATCTAAAAATGTTGGTGGAGTAGCTTTAATGCTTTCTAAGTTAAGAACCAAAAAGTTTTATATAAAGTCAAGTGTTGGCGGTAAAAATATTATAAAGAAAATACCATTTATAGGAGAAAAAATTGTAAGTCTAGTACAAAAATTAAAGAAGAGTATTAAACAAATAGTGATTCCTAAAATGTATTTTGAGGATATTGGTTTTAGATATATAGGACCAGTAGATGGACATAATTTAAAGCAATTAGAAGAAATTTTAGAGGTTTGTAAAAATTTAGATGGTCCTGTTTTATTACATATACTAACCAAAAAAGGAAAGGGCTATAAGATAGCTGAAGAAAACCCAAATAAATTTCATAGTACACCAGCTTTTAACTTAGAAACAGGAGAGAAAATAAATAAAAATAAAAAGAGTTATTCTAGTGTATTTGGAGAAAAAATAAAAGATATTGCTAAAAGTAATGAAAAAATAATAGCTATAACAGCGGCAATGGCAGAAGGAACTGGACTAGAATCTTTTGCCAAAGAATTTCCAGATAGATTTTTTGATGTAGGAATTGCAGAACAGCATGCTATAGGAATGGCAGCTGGAATGACAAAGTCAGGATTAATTCCAATAGTACCAATTTATTCTTCTTTTTTGCAAAGAGCTTATGATCAATTAGTTCATGATGTAGCAATTCAAAAATTACCTGTTATAGTATGTGTTGACAGAGCGGGAATTGTTGGTGCTGATGGAGAAACACATCAAGGCCTATTTGATTTAAGTTTTACAAATACTATACCAAATTTTGTTATTATGGCTCCAAAAAATTTTGAAGAATTAGAAAATATGTTAGAATTTGCAGTAACTCTAAAAAAACCAGTTTTACTTCGTTATCCACGAGGCGGGGAAAATTATATTTGGAGAGAAGAGAATAGAAAAAACTCTAAATTAGAACTGGGAAAAGTAGAAGTACTAGAAGATGGAGAGGATTTTACAATTATAGCAATAGGCAAAATGGTAGCTAGATGCTACGAAATAGCTAAAGAACTAAAAACACAGAATATAAATATTACAGTTATAAATGCTAGATTTTTAAAGCCTTTAGATAGAGAAGAAATTTGGAAACAAATAAAGAAGACTAAAAAGGTTATAACAGTAGAAGATGGAATAGGAATAGGTGGTCTTGGTAGCATTGTAGAAGACATAATTGTAGAAAAACAATCAGAAGAAAAAGAGAAAAAATTTAGAGGTATGGAAAAGATTCTATTTAAAAAATTTGCATATCCAGATGAGTTTATAAAACAAGGTAGTTGTAGAGAAATTGAACATAAATATCATTTAGACAAAGACAGTATAAAGAAGTATATTTTAGAAAATATTAAAATAAAAAACAATAGTATTTTTAGTAAAAACAAAGTTGTTATAGATGAGAAAAATGAAAATTTAGGAATATTAGATAAAATAAAACTAGGAGGAGAAAAATGTCTTACAGTAATACAATCAAAGATAAAAAAGAAGAAGACAAACTCTTAATAGCAAAATTAGAAGACAAAGTACAATTTTGTAATTCAAAAAATAAAATAACTTATACAGATTTTATGCAATTAGAAGAAAAAAGTATAGCAAAAAAATTTTTAAATCAAAATAGAATAGAAAATTATTTTTTCTTTGGAGGAGCAGAGAATTCAGATAGAGAAATACTAGTATTTTTTCCAGATAAATTGAATCAAGAATTAGCAAGAAAAAGTTTATCAGAAGTTTTAAAGGTAATTAGAATTAATCTTCCTTTAGAGCAAGATTATGAACATAGAGAGTATTTAAGCGGAATTATGAAGTTAGGTGTAAAAAGAGAAAAATTTGGAGATATTATTGTAAGAAGAAATGGAGCAGATATAGTAGTTTTGTCAGAAATATCTAGTTATTTTTTAAATAATTTGAAAGAACTTACAAGATTTAGAAAAGCAGATATTAGTTTAGTTTCAATATTAGACTTACATAAAAAAGAAGATTACTTTGAAAATTTAAAAATAATAATAAGTTCTATTAGATTAGATAATTTTGTAGCAGAGCTTTCAAAAGTATCTAGAGGTAAGGCTCAAGAGATTTTAAAAGAAGGTAGAGTTTTTATAAATGGTATAAATGAAATAAAAGAAAGTAAGAAATTACAAATAGGGGATAAAATTACTATAAGAGGAAAAGGAAAATTTATATTTGAAGGAATAGAAAGAGAAACTAAGAGTAATAAAATTGTTGTTAATATTAATAAATATTGTTAAAGAGAAATTTTTGTGATAAAATACCATAAAAGTTAGGAGGAAAGAATGGAACTTTTAAACAAAATTAAAAAGAATGGAACAAAAATTTTATCAATAATAGTACTAACTAGTTTTATTGCACCAATAGGTTTTCTAACATTTAAGATTTGTACTACTTCTAACGATATTGCAATGGCAGATATTAATGGAAGAGTAAAAAGTGATTATGTATTAATGCTTTTACAATGCATAATAGGAATTATAGCTATGTGGATACCTAGCATATTAACTAGAAAATTTAGACTAAAAATACCTAATAAGATGTATTATATGTATGTAATATTTTTATATTCAGCAATATTTTTAGGTGAAATTAGAAATTTCTATTATACAATACCTTATTGGGATACAATTCTTCATACTTTAAGTGGTTTTATGATAGGATGCTTAGGCTTTTCTATGGTAGATATATTAAATTCCAATAATAAAAATGTAATGTTGTCACCATTTTTTATCGCATTTTTTGCTTTTTGTTTTGCAATGGCTTTAGGAGCTGTTTGGGAAATTTATGAATTTTCTTCAGATGGAATACTAAAAACTAATATGCAAAAATTTAAGTTAGAAGATGGTACAGAATTACTTGGAAGAGAAGCAGTAAAAGACACTATGGACGATATAATAGTCGATGGAATAGGAGCCTTTGTAGCCAGCTTTATTGGTTATATATCTATTCGATATAAAAAAGGATGGTTTAATGATTTAAGGATTAAATTTCATAAAAATAAAGATGAAAATTCAGATCTAAAAGATTATATAAGAACAGATGATACTGCGCATTTGAAATAGAAAGGAAGTTTTATATGAATTTAGAAAAAGAAATAGATTTAGTATATAAAGTAAGAGAAAATGCATATGTACCATATAGCAATTTTAGAGTTGGTGCGGTATTAAAAGCAAAAAGTGGAAAGATATATACGGGTTGTAATATAGAAAACCATGGTATACAGGCAATTTGTGCAGAAAGAGTAGCCTTTACTAAAGCTTTATCAGAAGGTGAAAGAAATTTTGAATATATTTTGGTGGCAGGTGGTATAGGAAAAGAAATACCTAAAGAAGAATGCTTACCTTGTGGCTATTGTAGACAATTTATGAGTGAATTTGTAAATAAAAATTTTAAAATATATGTAGCGTTCGAAGATGAAGTAAAAGAATACACAATGGAAGATTTACTACCATATAGTTTTAAATTAGAAAAATAAAAAAATAAAGCAAATTATTTTAAATTTGCTTTATTTAAGGGCTAGCTAATTTTAAGCTAGTTTTTTTATCTTCCATCATCATTATCATCAAGATTTCTAGAAGGTTTATTATTTGTAGTAGAATTATCTATAGATGTTGAATCTACTTTTTCGTTTTTGTTTGATCTATCATAGTTATGTCCTTCAATTTCCAAATATTCACTTCCTAAAAGAGTTTTTTCAATTACGAAATCTTTAGCAGCAAAGTCCATCATAGAATCTACATATTTCTTCATAGAAGCTAAATGATCAGAAACAGTAGCAACTCTATCGTATTCTGTAATTTTATTTTCAGCTAAATCTAAATGAATTTGATTTATTTCTTGAGATAAATCATCTATATTTTCGTTTATTTCAGAAATATCACTTACACGAGTTGGCAATAATCCTAGTAATCCACGCATACCACTTAAATTATTAAAGTTAAAGTCATAGCCATATTCATCATATAGTTCTACTGAGTATGTATGTGGAAAATCATCACCAGGATTTTCAAAATGACGAAGTTTAGCTGCAGCAGCTGGTTTAAAATTTTCATCATTTTCATGAGCTTGATTGTAAGCTTGAATTGTTTTATCTAGAAATATAGCTTCTGGTAAACATTGAATTTCACTAATCAATAATCTTTCTTCTTCAACGGTAGGAACAGTATCTGTATAAAGTTCTAATTTTTTTTCTATATCTTCACATAAAGCAATAGACCCACCATTTTGAAGTAAATCAATAATAGGAGCATCTTCTTCTATATATTTAGATAATCCCATGGCACTATCTATTTGATCTTCTGTATAGCTTGAAGATAAACCTAAATCTTCATAATCTAACCCAGTTTCTAAAGCTGATTCTATAGTAGTATTCTTATATGCTTGTGTATCTATATGAGCTCTAATTCCAGAAAATGCTATTATACCAGTTAAGGAAAATGCCGCTAATGCTAAAAAACCTTTTTTTACATTTGAAGAAAGTGGAGGGTGGTATGTTAGATGTTCTCTAAATACAGGTCTATAAAGAGTCTTTAAATTTTCTAAGTTTTCATTTCTTTTATAAACGCTTCTTCTTTTTGCTTCTCTATTTATATAAACAATTTTATCAGATGATTTTGGTACTTCTGCTTTAGCAAATTGTGTAGAAAAAAAGTCTGAAAGATGTAAAGATTTTTTTCTATCTTGAGAAAAAGGTATATGTCTAATATCTTTGATTTTTTGAGATTTAAATAGTGAACCTTTATATCCAAATTCTTTTGCTAAATTTCTTTTTAAATATAGCTTTTCTTTTCCAGATAAAGCTTTTCCTTTTTCTAATTCTGTGGCGTACAACTCATAAGCATAAAGAGTATTCATAAAATCTTTTTCTGTATAGTTATTTTTTTCACAATAATTAATATATGATTTTTGCATTTTTTGTAATTCGGCATCTGTTAAATTTCTTTGCAGGCAATTTTTTTCTCCAACTTGTATAAAAAGCTTAAAGCATTCTGAAAATAATCTGCTACCTCCAAAAAATCTTGGATTTGAATAATATTCTAAAGGATTTGTTTCTTTAATTCTTTGATTTTTATATTCTTTATTTAGAAATTCAGGTATTTCTAAACGATCATTATCTTGTTTGCTCATAAATTCCTCCAATGTATAAGATATATTTTAATTATAGCATAATTTGATATAATAAGAATAACTATCTAAAAAATGTAATTAAAATTTAACTATAATATAATAGTACTGTAATATTGTGAGAAATAATTTGTATGAAAGTAAAAAAGCAAAAAAATGTATAAAAAAACTGGAAATTAGAATTAAAAAGTATTTGACAAAAATTGGATTATAATAGATAATTATTATATTGAAAAAGCAGAAGAAAAAAATGGAAATTTACGAAGGAGGAATATATAAGATGTATATATTCAATAGAGTTACAGTAGTTCCACAATTACCAGATAAAATAAAGCGTTTAACAGAAATTGCAAATAATTTGTGGTGGTCTTGGAACACAGAATTTTTAAAATTATTTCAATTAATTGACATCGATTTATGGGAAACAGTTGGAAAAAATCCAATTAAATTTTTAAAACTAGTAAATCAAGACAAAATCGAACAAATTTCAGAAGATTTAGAGTTTTTAAAACAATATAACAAAGTAGTAGAAAATTTTGACAATTACATGAATAGCAAAGATACTTGGTTTAGCAAAAAATATGCTGGCAATAAAAATGATTTAATAGCATATTTTTCAGCAGAGTATGGCTTAGATGAAATTATTCCAATATATTCAGGTGGACTTGGAATATTATCTGGAGATCATTTAAAATCTGCCAGTGATTTAGGATTGCCTTTTGTTGCGATAGGTTTATTATACAAAAATGGATATTTTCACCAAAAAATTAATAGTAGAGGTGAGCAATGCTCTGAATATCATAATATAGATTTATACAATTTACCAATTTTGCCAGTAAAAGATAAAATGGAAGATGATGTAATAATTGATGTAGCCTTAGGAGATAGAACTTTATATCTAAAATTATGGCAAATAAATGTTGGAAGAGTCAAATTATATTTAATGGATTCAGATATAGAGCAAAACGAAGAGGACTTAAAAAATATAACACTTCGTTTATATGGCGGTGATAAAGAAATGAGAATCCGCCAGGAAATAGTTCTTGGAATGGCAGGAGTTAAAGCTTTAGAAAAACTTGGATATAAACCTACTTTATATCATATGAATGAAGGACATTCTTCTTTCTTAATATTACAATTAATTTATAATATTATGCAAGAGAAGCAAGTATCTTTTGAAATTGCAAGAGAAATAGCAACTGTAGAAACAGTATTTACTACTCATACACCAGTTCCAGCTGGAAATGATATTTTTGATATTACTCTTGTTGAAAAATACTTTAAAGAATTCTGGCCAAAGCTTGGAATTTCAAGAGAAGACTTTCTAAAACTTGGAATGAAAGAAAATGAAGGTTTTGAACAAGGCTTTAATATGGGAATACTAGCTCTAAAAATAGCTGGGAAGAAAAATGGAGTAAGTAAATTACATGGAGAAGTTTCTAGAGAACTATTTAGTGAGGTATGGCCAAATATTGCAGAAGATGAATCACCAATTACTTATGTAACTAATGGTATCCATACTTGTAGTTGGCTTGCACCAAATTTGAAAAAATTATTTAATGAATATTTACCACCATATTGGCAAGACAAAATTGAATTAGATAGTACTTGGCAAAAAATAGATAGTATACCAGATGAAAAATTATGGAATGCGCATTTTGAGAGAAAAGAAAAATTAATGCGTTTAATAAAACAAAATATTACAGAAAGATATGTAAATAGTGGTGTTGGCTACGATAAAATAGGTGAATTAGTAAATGCACTAAATCCAAAAGCACTAACGATAGGTTTTGCTAGAAGATTTGCAACCTATAAAAGAGCAACTTTAATTTTTAAAGATATTGCAAGACTAACACAAATTTTAAATGATGAAAAAAGGCCAGTGCAAATTGTTTTTGCTGGAAAAGCTCATCCACAAGACAAAGAGGGACAAGATTTAATAAAATATATTCACGAAATATCTTTGATGCCACAATTTAAAGGAAAAATATTTATATTAGAAAATTACAATATTGGTATGTCTAGATATTTAATAAGTGGTGTAGATGTTTGGTTAAATAATCCAAGAAGACCAATGGAAGCTTCTGGAACATCTGGAGAAAAAGCTTCTGTAAATGGAGTAGTAAATTGTAGTATATTAGATGGTTGGTGGGCAGAAGGATATGATGGTACTAATGGTTGGGCTATTGGAACTAATGCAACTTACAATTCTTATGATGAGCAAGATAAAGCAGATAGCAATAGCTTATATCATCTATTAGAAAATAAGATTATTCCAGCTTACTATAACCAAGATTCTAGAGGAGTTTCTGAAGAGTGGTTAACTTTAATGAAAAATTCTATAAAAACAACAGGTGGAAAATATAGTACTTCTAGAATGGTAATAGATTATATAAATGAATTATATATGCCACTTTGTAACTTAAATAAAAAGCATTTCCAAAATCTAGATGAAGTTATGGCTTTTGCGGAATGGAAGAGAAAAGTAAAACAAAATTGGCAAAATATTAAAATTACTCAAGATAGAAATGTAGATAATGCAAAATTTAATGCAGGAAGTCAAATTACAGTAAATTGTGAAGTAGAGTTTCCAGATATAGATGAAAATAATGCAGAAGTTCAAGTTTATTTTGGACAAGTGCAAGATAATGGAACTGTAAAAAATGTATTTACTTCTGAAATGAAAAAAATTGGTGAAGAAAATGGAAAAAGTTTTTATGAGACTACAATTGATTTAACAACAGGTGGAAATTTTGGATATACTTTTAGAGTAATGCCAAAACATGAGATGCTAGTAGACTCAGAAAATTTAGATTTGGTAAAGTGGATTGAAAAATAGAAAAAATTCCAAGCATAGTCTTGGAATTTTTATCATTTTATAACAAAAAATGATAAAAAATACTTGAATTATTTACATTTTGTGTTATACTAAAAATTGATTAAATTTAAAAGAGGGGTAGAATTATGAAATCAGATTTAAGAAAAACAAAAATTGTTGGTACTATAGGTCCAGCTAGTGAAAAAATACTAAAAGAACTATTTGATGCAGGATTAAATGTATGTAGAGTAAACTATTCACATGGTAGCTATGATGAGCAAGAGTGGAAAACACAAGAAATTATAAGATTAAGAGAAGAATATAATTTACCAATTCCTATGATCTTAGATATGCAAGGACCTGAAATTAGAACAGGAATGTTAGTTACAGGAAAAAATGAAAAAATTCCTTTAGAAGATGGACAAAAATTTGTATTAGTAAATGAGGATATTGTAGGAGATAAAGATAGAGTTTCTGTAAGTTATAAAGAATTATACAAAGATGTAGCTCCAGGAACAAAAATATTAATAGATGATGGTGCAATTGAGCTTACAGTAGATGAAATAGTAGATAAAGATATTCATTGTACAGTAGTTCATGGAAATCCTTTAGGAAGTAGAAAAACAATGAATTTACCAGGTACAATAATTCGTTTACCAGCTTTAAAAGAAAAAGATATAAACGATTTAAAAACAGCTTGTGAACATGAATATGATTATGTTGCAATTTCTTTTGCAAGAAATTTAGATGATATAGCACAAGTTAGAAAAGTATTAGATGAAAATGGTGGAAAAGATATAAAAATAATAACCAAGGTAGAAAATGTTGAAGGTCTATCTAATATGGAAGACATCGTAAAAACAGCTGATGCTCAAATGATTGCTCGTGGAGATATGGCTACTGAAACAGATTTTACAGAACCACCTGTAATGCAAAAGAAATTTATAAAATTATCAAATAGAGCAAATAAACCAGCTATTACAGCTACTCAAATGCTAGAATCAATGATGAATAATCCATTACCAACTAGAGCAGAGGCTTCAGATGTAGCTAATGCTATTTATGATAGAACTAGTGCTATCATGCTTTCTGGTGAATGTGCTATGGGTAAATTCCCATTAGAATGTGTACAAACTATGGATAAAATCGCAAAAAGAGTAGAGCCAACTATTAATTATTGGAAGAGATTTGAAGGAAATACAAATATAGAATTAAACAATTTAGAAGACAATATTGCATATTCTACTTGTATAATGGCTAAAAATATGAAAGTAGATGCAATTGTTTGCTATACAAATTCTGGAGATTCAGCTAGAAGACTATCAGGAATGGGAGCAGGATGTCCAATATTAGCAGTAACAGATAACAAGAGAACTTTCCGTCAATTAGGATTAGCTTGGAATGTATTCCCAGTATATGTAGACAAAAAAGAAAATACTGATAGAACCGTTGAAGCTGGAATCCAAAAATTAAAAGCAAAAGGAATATTAGAAGATGGAGATAAAGTTATTTTAGCTGGAGGACACGATTTTGTAGATGGTGTTAAAGAAAGCAAAATGATTGGTGGATATGCAGTTATCTAATTTGAGTTAAATATAAAAAAGCACTTCTTACATATGTATGAAGTGCTTTTTTGTATAAGATAAATTATAGTATTTTTATATAATTTTTTATTTATAGTAATTAGTAACCATAAATTGATTCAAATAATTTTCTTTGAAATTCTTCTTCGGTTAGATAAACTTTTGTAGAATTAGTATCTATGTTATTTACAAAATTGAAATTATTTGGATAGGTTATATCTAATTTTTCCTTATTATTTGTATAGCCTGGTACAACTTTTAGATATTCAATAAAAGTAATTAAAATTAAAATGCAAGAAAATAATAGAAAAATAAAAAATATAAGTACTTTTTGATAAGTTTTTAAAGAGTCTATTTTGTTTGATACATAGTTTTCTGCAGATTTAATGTGGCTATTATATGTATTAGAATAGTTATTATAATTGTAAGAACTTTTATCTTCATAATATTTTTTTCTTCTATAATTCTCATAACTATAAGGATTATAGTTTGTATATGTATTTTTTGTAGGAGAAGTGTAATATTGTTTTGTATTTTCAGTAGATTCACTAGAATTGTAATTAGTATTATTAATATTTTCTTCTTCTAAGCTTAAATCATATTCTTTTCGAGCTTCTGGATTTGATAGCACATCGTAGGCTGCATTTATTTCCATAGATAATTTTTCAGCTTTTGCTTTATCTCCTTTAAAAATATCTGGATGATATTTTTTCATTAAAGCTTTATAAGATTGACGAATTTCTTTTGAAGAAGCATCTTTCTTTACATTTAAAATTTCATAGTAATTCATAAAAACTCCAATAATTATAAAATAATATTAAATATATTATAATTTATTTTTTAATTTAAAACAATAATTGTAATAAAAATTATAAAAAGTGTAAAAAAGTGGAAAAAAAAATACTTGATTTTTAAAAATACTGTGTATATAATAATAAATGTAAATACTAAATTTATTTCAAATAAATTCAAGTTATTTTTAAGTCTCTTTTTTTTATTTCTAATAAAAAAAAGCAATAAAAAAAATCGTGGGGGTTAAATAAACAAAAAAAGTGTGGGAAACTGCACTTTTTTTGTTTTTTATTTCATATTTCTGTTCTGGAAACATTGCAATTAAGGAATTAAAAAAATAAATTAAGTATTTATAAAAGTTTTGTAATAAAAAGGCATTTCGCAATCGAAATGCCTTTAAAAAATATTAAATACATAAATCATTCATAGAGTAAAGTCCATTATCTTTATGAACTATGAAGTTAGCAGCTTTTATAGTACCATCTGCAAAAACACTACGAGAAGTAACATTATGTGTAATTTCTAGAGATTCATTATTTCCAAAAAATATAACACTATGTTTTCCAGCTTCTGTACCGCCACGAATTGAATGTATACCGATTTCTTTTTTTGAGCGTTTTTCTCTTTTGGCATGTCTATTATATTCATAATTAAAAGAATTGTCACAAGCTTTATTTATGCTATCTGCTAATATAAGAGCAGTTCCACTAGGACTATCGATTTTTCTATTGTGATGAGTTTCTACTATTTCAATATCTGAGTCTGGTAATTTTTGAGCTAAAGTAGCAACTATTTTTGACATTAGATTTATTTCATAAGACATATTAGATGATTTAAATATAGGTAAAACTTTAGAAACTTCTTGTATTTTTTGTTCTTCTTTTTCTGTAAAGCCAGTAGTTGCTATTACTATTGGAATATGTTTTTCTTTTGCAAATTCCAAAATAGGAAAAGTAGCTATAGGCACAGAAAAGTCTATTATTACATCTGGAATTAGATTTATATCTGAAATATTTGTAAAAACAGGAAAGTGGTTATCACCAGTATCTATTTTATCTACACCACAAAGAACTTCTATATCTTGAGTTTCTGAAATTTTTTTAGAAAGTTCTTGTCCCATTTTTCCGTTACAGCCATTAATTAAAACTTTTATCATAGTAAATCTCCTTTATTTTGAATTTGTTTTATTTTCTATATTAGTAGAATTTAATAATTTTACATTTTTTTTGATCTTTAGAAATCTAAAAAATTCTTTAGTAGCACAATATTTATCTACAAAAGTTACAATATAACTTTCTGCAAAGCGAGGTAGAGAAATAGTAAGTGGCCACATATGTTTTGCAATAATATCTTTTTCTAGATCATTTAATTTAAAAATATCTAAAGCGTTTTCTAAAGCAATTCTAGGATGTCTAAACAAATGAAACTTTTTTTGTCCTTCTACATGTTTGTTTCGCCAGTCATAAAAATAAAAATCGTGTAACATAGCTCCTCTTGCAGCTGATATGTAATCTAAATTTAGTTTTTTACAAATTAAAAAAGTGTAAAAGGCAACTTCCTTACAATGAGCATATCTAGAAGAATTGATATGTTGAATATGATCTTTTAGGGCAGAAACATTAGAATTTTCTGTAATATCTTTAATTATTTCATCAAATTCTAATAAGGTTTCTTTGGAAAGTAAGTTTTTATTTTCTTCTAATTCTATTAAATTATTAGTTAATTCAAAAGAATTTATATTAGAAGTATTTTGTTTACAGTTTTCTTTTGAAGTTTTAAGTTTCATTTTTTTTAGCTCCTCTTTAGTTTAATTCAAATACATTATAACATAATTATTTTAATAATCCAAAGGAGATTAATTCCTTTTTCAAGATCTCTTTACTTTTTTCACTTAAAGGAATTAAAGGTAATCTTGGTTTTCCTCCACCAAAGCCAAGTAAATTGCAAGCTTCTTTAACTGGAATAGGATTAACTTCGCAAAATAGAGCTTTTATAAGTGGAATAGCATCAATTTGCATTTTGCAAGCCTCTTTTACATTTCCTTTAAAAAATTCTTCTGTAATTTTATGTGTATATTTAGGGGCTATATTTGAAAGCACTGATATTACACCAATTCCACCTATAGATAGAATAGGAGTAATTTGATCATCATTACCAGAGTAAATATTTAGATTTTCTTGGCATAGGTTAGATATTTCTGCAATTTGAGATAAATTTCCACTAGCTTCTTTTATTGCTACTATATTTGGAATTTTTGAAAGTTCTAAGCAAGTTTGAGGAGTGATATTTACTCCAGTTCTACTCGGAACACTATAAAGTATAATTGGTAAATTAGTTTCATTAGCAATAGCGGTATAATGAGAAATTAGACCTGCTTGTGTAGTTTTATTGTAATATGGTGTAACAATTAATGCACCATCTACACCAATACTTTCTGCATATTTAGTCATCTCAATTACACTTTTGGTACAATTTCCACCAGTACCAGCAATTATTGGAATTCTATTTTTAGCAACTTCTACTGCAAATTTTATAGTTTCTTTTCTTTCTGCTAAAGTCATAGTAGAAGCTTCACCAGTAGTACCACAAACAATTATAGCATCAGCATTTTCTGAAATTTGATATTCAATTAGCTTTTTGAAACTATCGAAATCTACTTTATCCTCCTTAGTAAATGGTGTAATAATGGCTGTACCACAGCCTTTAAAAATAATTTTTTTCATAATTTTAAATCTCCTTTTTAAGTAAGGAATAAATAAAAATATAATTATATTTTTTATATATACTTATTATATGCTAAAATTTGTAAAAAACAAAGTATTTTCTATAAATAAATTTTTTATTTTACATATTAAATTCACAAATTAATCACAATTAAAAGGTTGAATTTCACTTTTGTAAATGATATAATGACCAAGAAATTATGGAAAAGGAAGGAAAATATGGAGTTTTTTAAAACACTTTGGAAAAATAAAAAATTAGCAATAGAACTTGGAAAAAATGATTTTAGAAATAGATTTGCAAATACAAGCTTAGGAACTATTTGGGGTTTTGCACAGCCTTTCGTATTTATGATTACTTATGTAATTGTTTTTCAATATATATTAAAAACAGGAAGTTCAGGAGAATATCCTTATGTAGTTTGGTTTTTACCAGGAATGGCAATGTGGATGTTTTGTAATGATGCAATTTTAAATGCAAGTAATTCAATTAGATGTTATAGCTATTTAGTAAAAAAAGTTGTTTTTCCAGTAGATATTATACCTATAATATCTTTAACATCTTCAAGTTTTATAGGTCTATTTTTAATTTTAATAGCAATACTTGCTGCGTCAATTTTTGGATACTTTCCAAATTTGTTGAATGTTGTATATATTATAATATGTGCTTATGCCTTTATAATAGCATTTACAAGATTTACTTCAGCACTAACTACTTTAGTACCAGACTTTGCACAGCTATTATCAATTTTAATGCAATTATTTATGTGGTTTTCACCAATTGTTTGGAATTTAAGTATGATACAAGGAAAATTATGTATACTTTTTAAAGCTTTTCCATTTACATATCTAATAGAGGGATTTAGACAAGCTTTTATACCATCTTCTACAATAATTACAGAACATCACGGCTTATATACAATTGTATTTTGGTTTGTAACTATTTTTATTTTTGTATGGGGAAATATAATATTTAAAAAGAGTAAAAAAGATTTTGCAGATGTATTGTAAAAAATAATAAAAAGAGGAAAATTATGGACAAAATAGATATTTTGCTTGCAACCTATAATGGTCAAGAGTTTTTAAGAGAACAAATAGATAGCATTTTAAATCAGAGTTATCAAGATTTTAATTTGATTATTTCTGATGATAGTTCTGAAGATGAAACCTACAAAATCTTAAAAGAATACGAGAAAAAAGATAGTAGAATAAGACTTTTTAGGCAAGAAAAAAACTTAGGACTTATACAAAATTTTGAGTTTTTACTAAAGCAAGTAACTAGTGATTATTTTATGTTTTCAGATCAAGATGATATTTGGAAAGAAAATAAAATAGAGAAATCTATTAATAAGTTAAAGCAAGAAAAAGCAGCTTTAGTATATACTGATTTAGAAATTGTAGATAAAAATTTAGAGATTATATATCCTTCATATTGGAAATACAAAAATATATATAAAAAAATAAAGAAATACAATAATTTTGAAGCACTATATTTAAATAATTTTGTAACAGGTTGTACAATACTTGCTAAAAGTAATTACATAAAAGATATTGTGCCATTACCAAAAACTAGCAAATTTATGCTACACGACTATTGGACAGCTTTAGTAATTGCTTCTAAAGACAAAATTGCTTATTTAGATGAACCAACTATAAAATATAGACAGCACAAAAATAATAGAGTTGGTTCTAGTAGAAGATCAGATAAAATAGAGAAATTTAAAGAGCTTAGAGATTTATTTATAAGAGTGAAAATAGAGCATTTTCAGATTTTTGAAGAAAATATCTCAAAAATAAATAGTAAAGAAATTGTTAAGTATACAAAACCAGCATTAGAGTATTTTAAAGCTTTGGAAAAAGAAACAAATATATATCTAAAAAGTTGGACATTATTTTTTAAACTATATAAATATGAAGACTTTAGCTATAAAATGCAAAATTTTATAATTTTAAATTTACCAATATTTAGTAGATTAGCTTTTAAATTAAAGAAACTTATAAGAAGAAAGGATTAAAATGAGTAAAACTGTTGTAAAAATAACTAATTTAGTAAAAGAATATAAAATGTATGCTAGAAAAAAGGATAGATTAATGGAAACAGTATTTCCATGGATTCAAAGACATGGGACTTTTAGGGCTATGGACAATCTAAATTTAGAGATACACAAGGGTGAGGTTTTAGGAATACTTGGAAAAAATGGTGCTGGAAAATCTACCTTATTAAAAATGATTACAGGTGTAGTAGTACCAACTTCTGGAAAAATAGAAGTAAATGGAAAAGTAAGTTCTCTATTAGAATTAGGAACTGCTTTTAATCCCGATTTAACTGGCTATGAAAATATATATCAACACGGAGCTGTTATGGGACTTACACATGAACAAATAAAAGAGAAGGAAAAAGAAATTATAGATTTTGCTGATATTGGAGAACATTTAAGTCAGCCAGTAAAAACTTATTCTTCAGGTATGTTTGCTCGTTTAGCTTTTGCTTGTGCTATTAATGTAGATCCAGAAGTTTTAATTGTTGATGAAGTTTTATCTGTCGGAGATATGGCATTTCAGTTAAAATGTTTTAAAAAATTTGAGCAATTTAAAGAAGCTGGAAAAACTATTATATTTGTAACACACAGTGTAGCAGATGTTTTAAGAAATTGTACCAGAGCAATCATTATAGATGCAGGAAGAAAAATTTATGATGGGGATGTAAAAACAGGAGTAGAAAAATACAAAAAAATTATTGTTGGATTAAATCCAGATGAAGTAGAAGCTACTGAAGCTGAAGATATAGAAGAAGAAAACTTTAATGATAATGAGGATTGGAAAAGTAAGTTAGTACAAAATCCAAATATTACAGACTATGGAGACAAAAGAGCAGAGGTAATAGATTATGGAATGTTTGATTTAAAAGGAAGACCAATAAGTGCTTTCGACAATAGTGAAACAGTTATATTAAAATCAAAAATAAAATTTAATAAAGCAGTGTCAGATCCTATTTTTACAGTTACTGTAAAAGATTTTCATGGTAATGATATAGCAGGTACTAATACTGAAATTGAGAAAGTGCTTACAGGCTCTTACAAAAAAGGTGATGTAGTAGTTTGTGAATTTAGACAAAAAATACCAGTTGCAGCGGGAAAATATACTTTATCTTTTAGTTGTACAAAATATAATTTAAAAGGTGAATTAGAAGTTTTGAATAGAAAATATGATGCTTTGTTAATTGAAGTAATGACTACAAAAAATACTGTTGGAATTATTAGATTAGATTCAAATATAAAAGTACATAAAATATAAAGTACAATGGAGGACTAAAATGATATTAAATTTAGACTTTCACTCTAAGGAAGATGTAGAAGAAATTACAGAAGAAGAAAAAAGTCAATTTGAAAGATATTTTTCAGGCTTTAGTACTCAGGAGAAGATAACTGAAAATACAAGTCTAGAAGATTTTAAGATTTTGACAAATCTTAGGAAAAATATTCTTAGTTGGTATGAATTTAAAGAGAATGCAAGTATATTAGAACTTAATCCAAATTTTGGCGAAATAACGGGATTTTTATGTGATGTAGCAAAAGATGTTGTAGCTATTTCAAATAGTAAAACAAAAGGAATTGCAATTTCAAATAGACTTATAAACAAAAAGAACTTAGAAGTTATAGTAGGAAATTTAGAAAATATAAAAATAGAGAAAACTTTTGATTATGTAGTAATTATAGGAGAAGAAAATCAAAATAAGTTTTTAGAAAAATTAAAATTCGCTAAGGAAAAATTAAAACCACAAGGAAAGATTTTAGTAGCCTTTGATAATAAATTTGGAATGAAATACTGGACTGGTGTAAAAGAAAATTTAAAAAATCAGTATGATTCCATATTGGGAGAAACAGAGAAAATAGGTATAGCTAGTGTAGAAAATTTTTTAGAAGCTTCAAATTTAAAATCAAAAGTGTATTATCCTTTACCAGATTATAAAATTACAAATGTAATTTTTTCAGATGAATATTTGCCAAACTCAGAAAGTATGATGTCTAGAAATTTAGTATATTTTGGAGATGAAGAATATTGCAATTTTAGTCAAAGACAAGCTTATATAGAATTAATAAATGAAAATCCAGAATATTTTAAACTTTTCGCAAACTCTTATTTTTTAGAAATAGCAGAAGAGGTAAATTCAGAAACTAAATATGTCAATTTTGAGATATATAGAAGAAATGAATTTAATATAAAAACTATAATAAAAGAAGACTTCGTATATAAAAGTGCAAATGAAGAAGTTGCACAAAAACATATTAATGATATAAGTAAAAATATAGAAATTTTAAAAAGCAAAAAAATAGATACCTTAGATAGTTTTGATGGAAAACAAATAATAAGTAGATTTGCTAAAAATGCAATATCTTTAGATAAATATATAGTAGAAACCTATAAAAGTAAAGGAAAGGCAGAGGCCATTTCTGTCCTTAAAGATTTTTTAGAAAAAGTTTTGGGAAAATTTAAAATAATTTCTAAACCTAAGTCTACTATTTTCGATAAATATAAAATTGAAGAAAATTTTGAAGATTTAAAATATATAAAAGATGGTTTAATAGATTTATGTACTCAAAATTGTTTTTATATAGATAACAAAATGTACATATATGATCAAGAGTGGTATGAAGAAAATGTTCCAGTAGAGTTTATTGTATATAGAAATATTTTTTACAGTAATAATTTAGCAAAATATATATCTAAGGAAGAATTATATGAGGAATTTGGAATAACTAAATATATAAAAACTTTTGAAGAATTAGATAATGTAATTCAAAATTCTTTAAGAAATAGCTATGTATGGAGTTTACATGTAAAATCTGTAAACAGTATCGGAAAAAAGGATAGAGAAATAGCAGAAAAAAATGAGGAAATAGAAACTCTAAAAAAGAAGATTTTAGAGGAAGCTAGTAAAAATAATAGATTACATAAAAGTACTCAGGATTTAAATAGTGAAGTCGAAACTTACAAAAATGAAAATAATAGACTTCAAAAACAAGCAGAGCAATATCATATAATGGTACAAGATTTAAATAATCAGCTAGTAGTATCTCAAAATAGAATAACAGATTTTACACAAAGATTGCAAATAATAGAGAAATCTATGTCTTGGAGAATTACAAAGCCATTTCGTTATATTTCATGGGTATTAAACTTTAAAAATAAATTAAAATTAGTAGATAGATTAATGCCACCAGGAAGCAATATGCGTGCTAAACACGAGAAAAAGAAAAATAAGAAAATTCTAGCAAAGCTTGCTAAAAGCTTTTATCCTTACACAGATAAAGCTACAGCAAAAAGATGGGCACTTTTAGTAGAAAGAATAAATGATGAGCCAAAAAATAGAACAAGTAATACGGATTATGATAAATGGATGAACTTAAATGATCCATCAGAAGAAGACTTTGAATATCAAAGAAGTTATCATTTTTCTTATGAGCCAAAAATAAGTATAGTAACTCCTTTATACAATACACCAACAGACTTCTTTAGAGACTTATTGTTTTTTATGCATGAGCAAACCTATTCAAATTGGGAACTTTGCTTAGCAGATGGAAGTCCAGAGCCATTAACACAAATACAAAAAATGATAGAAAAAGAGCCTAGAGTAAAATATGTATTTTTAGGTAAAAATAAGGGAATTTCAGAAAATACAAATGAAGCTATTAAACTTGCTACTGGAGACTATATAGGACTTTTAGATCATGATGATTATCTTTCAAAAGATTGTTTGTTTGAAGTAGTAAAAGCGATAAACGAAAATAGAAATATAGAATTTATATATACAGATGAAGATAAAGCCTCAGGAGTAGGAGAAGAAAGATATGATGCTTATTTTAAGCCGGATTTTGCAATAGATACTCTAAGAAGTCAAAATTATATCTGTCATTTTAGTGTGTTTAAGAAAAATGTAATGGATAAGCTAAAAGGTTTTAGAAAAGATTTTGATGGTGCTCAAGATTATGATATCTTTTTAAGAATGTCTGAAATTGTAAAAGAAAAAAATATAAAGCATATACCAAAAATTTTATACCATTGGAGAATACATAAAGCTTCAACTGCTATGCAAGGTAGTGCAAAACCTTGGGCCTTTGAAGCAGGAAAGAAAGCCTTAGAAGATCATATAAAAAGAGTAGGCTTAAAAGGAATTGTAAAAAATGGAGTTGCCCTAGGTACATATGAAATCGAATATGAAGTTGAAGGAAATCCAAAGGTAAGCATATTAATACCAAATAAAGATGGTATTTCAGTATTAAAAGTTTGTATAGATTCAATTCTAGAAAAAACTACTTACAAAAATTATGAGATTGTAATTATAGAAAATAATAGTGAAGAAGACGAAACCTTTGAGTACTATAAAGAATTGCAAAAAAACGAGAGAATAAAGGTAATATATTATAAAGAAAAAGGCTTTAATTATTCTAGAATTATAAATTTTGGAGTGAAAAATTCTGATGGAGACTATGTAATTCAATTAAATAATGATACAGAGCTTCTTACAGAAAATTGGCTAGAATTGATGCTTGGGTATTGTCAAAGAAAAGATGTAGGAGCTGTTGGTGTAAAGCTTTATTATCCAGATAAAACAGTACAACATGCAGGAGTTCTTTTAGGACTTGGTGGAATTGCAGGACATTTCTTTAAATTTATAGGTGAAAAGGATTTTGGATATTTTTCTAAAGCGGTAATGATTCAAAATATGACAGCAGTTACAGCAGCTTGTATAATGAGTAGAAGAGAAATTTATGAAGAAGTAGGCTATATGAATGAAGAATTAGCTGTGGCTTTTAATGATATAGATTTTTGCTTAAAAATTAGGAAAGCCGGATATCTAATAGTATACAATCCATATGTAGAATTTTTACATTATGAGTCAAAAACTAGAGGAGAAGAAAATACAGAAGAAAAAGTAAAACGCTTTAATAGAGAAATAGATACTTTTAAGAAATACTGGCAAAAAGAATTAGATGCTGGAGATCCTTATTACAATATAAATTTAAGATTAGATAATGATAGATGTGCAATTAAAACAGAAAAAGTAAAATAATAGAAAGGCAAATTTATATATTATGAACAAAATAAAAAATATAATAAATCAAGTAAAATTTTATTTTAAAAAATATGGCTTTTGGGCAACAGTGAAAAAATGCATAAAAAAACTTATAACCAAAGATCCTATTAGAGATAGAGAAAGAGAAAACTATAAAGAATGGATAAGACAAAATGAGCCAAATGAAGAAGAATTAGAAAATCAGAGAAATACAAGCTTCAAGTTAACACCTAAAATAAGCATTGTAGTACCTATGTACAATACAAAAGAGGAATTTTTTAAAGATTTAGTAGATTGCTTAAAAAATCAAACTTATTCAAATTGGGAACTTTGCTTAGCAGATGGAAGCCCAAAAACTGATGAGAACTTAAAAAAATATTACGAATCAGATGAAAGAATAAAATATAAATTACTTGAAAAAAATGAAGGAATTTCTGGAAATACAAATGAAGCTTTAAAAATGGTTACAGGAGAATATATAGGACTTTTAGATCATGATGATGCACTTCCAATATTTGCTTTATATGAGATTGTAAAATGCATAAATGAGAATCCAGAGGTAGAATTTATATATACAGATGAAGATAAAATCGAAAATAGCTTAGAAAATAGATGTGATCCTCATTTTAAGCCGGATTTTGCTCCAGATACTTTAGCTGCAAATAATTACATTACACATTTTGTTGTAATGAAAAAAGAGCTAATGGTAGATAAAATAGGAGGATTTAGAGATGAATATAATGGTGCTCAGGATTTCGACTTAGTTTTAAGAGCAAGTGAGCTTACCAAAAATATAGTTCATATTCCAAAAGTTTTATATCATTGGAGAGTACATAATGAATCAACTGCAAAAGTAGCAGATGCTAAACCTTATGCTTATGAAGCTGGAAAAAGGGCTGCACAGGACCATATAACTAGAATGGGAAGAAAGGGTACTGCAGAACATGGAAATGATATACCAGGAGTATACGAAATTGAATATGAAGTAATAGGAAATCCAAAAGTAAATATTTTAATACCAAATAAAGATGGAATTAAATTCTTGAAAAAATGTGTAAATTCAATCTTAGAAAAAACTACTTATAAAAATTATGAGATTGATATTATAGAAAATAATAGTGAAGATGAAGAAACTTTTAAATACTATGAAGAATTGAAAAAAAATGAGAAAATAAAAATATTAAAGTATCCAGAAAAAGGCTTTAATTACTCTAAAATTATAAATTTTGGAGTAAAAAATGTAGATGGCGAATTTGTAATGCAATTAAATAATGATACTGAACTAATTACTAAAAATTGGTTAGAAAAATTTATTGGATATGCGCAAAGAGAAGATGTTGGAGCTGTAGGTGCAAGATTGTACTATTCAGACAAAAGTATTCAACACGCAGGAATAGCTTATGGTATTTGTGGTTTAGCCGCAAATTTAATGCCAGGAGTACCTTATGGACTTCATGGATATTTTGGAAGAGAATGTTTAACTCAAAATTTAAGTGCTGTAACTGGAGCTTGTCTTTTTGCAAAAAGAAAGATTTATGAAGAAGTTGGATATATGGAAGAGGAATTGTTTAAAGTTGCTTTTAATGATGTCGATTTTTGCTTAAAAATAAGAGAAAAAGGATATTTAATAGTATATAATCCATATATTGAATTAATGCACTATGAATCTAAAACTAGAGGTTATGAAAATACCCCAGAAAAGCAAGAAAGATTTGATAGAGAATGTAATAATTTTAAAACAAAATGGAAGGAGCTTTTAAGCAAACCAGATCCATATTTTAATATTAATTTTTCAAGAGATACAGCCTTGTACAATATAAGAACAGATAAGATTAAATACTAAGAAATAGAGGATAAAAATGAAAAAGATAGTTGATATAGTAGAAGAATTTTTCTTAAAGATTTTCGAAAAAATAGGTTTAAGGAGCTTTGTTAACTGGTATAGAGAACATAAAGAAGGAATGAGATATTTAGTATTTGGTGCTTTAGCTACTTTTGTAAATATTGCTGTATATTCTATATGTTTTTATATATTTAAAATAGAAAATGGTATAAGTAATATAATAGCATGGGTAGTGGCTGCTATTTTTGCTTATATAACAAATAAATTTTGTGTATTTGATTCAAAAGTAGATACAAAAAAAGCTTTATTATACGAGATTACATCTTTTTTTGGCTGTAGACTTTTAACCTTAGCAATAGATGAAGCGATAATGATAATTACAGTAGATAAATTTGCTTGGAATGCTTTCCTTATGAAAGTTATAGCAAATATAATTGTTATAATTTTAAATTTTGTATTTAGCAAATTAATTATATTTAAAAAAGATAAACCCCAAGATACTAAAAGCGATAAGAAAGATAAAAAGTTAAAATAAAAGTATATAAATGAAGAATAGGAAAGAATATGAAACTTGCTACTATTTTAATAAATTATAATGATGAAGAAAATACAATTAAATTAGCCAAGACTCTAGAAAGCTACGAAGAAATTTCAAGAATACTTATTGTCGATAATTGTTCACCAAACCAAGAAAGCTTTGAAAAAATTAAGGAAATAGAAAATGAAAAAATTTATGTAGTTAAAGCTGATAAGAATGGAGGCTATAACTATGGTATAAACTTTGGAGTGCATTTTTTAGAAAATAAAAATGAACAATTTGATATACTTATGTGTTCTAATACAGATATTGAAATTTCAGAAGGCGCTATAAAAGAATGTATAGAAAAGTTAAATGAAAATGAGAATACTGGAATGGTAGCTCCAAGAATGTTAGATAAACAAAAAAAGCCGATTAGAAGAAGTAGTTGGAGGCTAAGAACTTTTTGGAGAGATATTGTACATTCAACAAGACTACTGGAACTTATATTTTATTCTAAATTAAGAAGCGGTGAATATTTAGAAGAGGATTACAAAGAAGATGCTTTGGAAGTCGAAGCTATCTCTGGAGCTTGCTTTTTTATAAAATATGAAATTTTGAAAAAGATAAATTATTTAGATGAAAATGTTTTCTTATTTTATGAAGAAGATATTTTAGGATATAAATTAAAAGAATTAGGCTATAAAACTTATAGTTTAAATAATATTAATTTTATCCATTTTGAAAGTCAATCAATCGGAAAAACAATAAATTACTATAAAAAAATGAAGCAATTATTTAAAAGTAAGATGTATTATCAAAAAAATTATAATAAAATAAATAAATTTCAAAGTTTTTGCTTTTATATACTTTGGATATTTAGAAATGTAGAACTATGCTTTGAAATTCCAATAAGAAAAATTTTAAAGAAGTAGTATTATCTATAAAAGGGGATAAATATGTTTTTGATATATGGTATTTATGTAATAATTAATATAGTAGTTTGGTTCTTACAAATGAATGTATTCCCATACTTATTTGGACATTGTAATATATGCTTAAGTTATGATATTTCAAATGGTGCATACAAAGGAATTGATTTTTCAAGACATTCGAAAGTATTAGGGACACCTTTTGATGCAAACGAAGCTACTTGGTTTATTATGGTTAATAGTTGGATAATATGTAGTATTTTTATTATATTAAAACTAAAGAAAAAATTAAGCAAATTAGATACCACATCTTCAAAAATTTTAAATATATTACTAGCTATTTTATTAATTGGAATTATGGCAGTACAAGGATTTTTCTTAGCAAGTATTCTTATGTGGGCTTAAATTTAGAAGAAGTAAAAAGTCTTTAAAAGGCTTTTTCTTTTTTTGAGCTATAATTTTTAAGAATATATTGTAAAAATTTGACTTTTATGATATAACAGTTTAAAAAGTTCTAGGTGGAGGAAAATTTGAAAACTAATATAAAAAACTATAATTTAGACATACTAAAAGAAGAATTAAAAAGAATTGGAGAAAAGCCATTTAGAGCAGAGCAAATTTTTAAATGGATTTATCAAGAAAAAGTAGATAGTTTTGATAAAATGACTAATCTATCTTTAGAGCTTAGAAAAAAATTAGATGAGAATTTCACTTTAGGAATATTTAAAATAGTAAAAAAACTAGAATCTATAGATGGTACAAAAAAATATTTATTTGATGTACAAGATGAAAATGGTAATATGATAGAAAGTGTACTTATGCAGTATCATCACGGTTATACCATTTGTGTATCTTCTCAAATAGGTTGTAAAATGGGATGTAAGTTTTGTGCATCTACAGGAATACCTTTTGAGAGAAATTTATTAGCTGGTGAAATAGTTGAGCAAATATTAGCTATAGAAAGAGATACAGGTATTACAATATCAAATATAGTTTTTATGGGAATAGGAGAACCATTAGATAATTTTGATAATGTAATGAATGCAATTCAAATTATAAATAATCCAAAAGGGTTAAATATAGGAGCAAGACATATTAGCATATCTACAAGTGGCATAGTTCCAAAAATATATGAATTGGCAGATAGAGAAGAAAAAATTCAATGTACATTATCTATATCTTTGCATAGTAGTAATAATAAAAAGCGTAGTGAAATGATGCCTGTAAATAATGCATATCCAATAGAAGAATTAATAAAAGCTTGTAGATATTTTATCAAAAAAACTAATAAAAGAATTTCGTTTGAATATGCTTTAGCTAAAGATAACAACGATAATTTAGAAGATGCAAAGGAATTAGTTAAACTCTTAGATGGAATGCTTGCGCATGTGAATTTAATTCCAATAAATCCAATAGAAAAGGGAAAATACACAAAAAGTACAAATGAGAATATAATAAAGTTTAGAGATTATTTAAATGAGCATGGTATTGTTGCTACAATAAGGAGAGAATTAGGTTCTGATATAGATGCGGCTTGTGGACAACTAAGACGCAAAAATCTAAAAAATAAATAAAACACAAAAGCTATAATTTGAAAAAATTAAATAAAAAATAAATTTAATTGAAGAAATGCGAAAACTAGAAAGTTAGTTGAGGTGAGAATTTTGAGAATTTTAGCAAAATCTGATATAGGAAAAGCTAGAGACATGAATCAAGATAGTTTCTATGTATCAGATGCAAATGATGGAATAAAATTATTTATATTAGCAGATGGAATGGGTGGTTATAAAGGTGGAGAAATAGCTAGCCACTTAGCTGTAGAATGTACTAGAAAATATATCTGCAATAATTTTCCAAATATTTTAAAAGAAAAAGAAGAAATAATGAAATTGATTAGAAGCAGTATAGAATATGCAAATTTGAGAGTCTTTGAGAAATCTCAAGAAGAGGAAGACTTAAAAGATATGGGGACTACTTTAGATGTTTGCATCATATATAATAATAAAGTATTTATTGGACATGTAGGAGATAGCAGAGTATATAGAATTAGAAAAAATATTATTAGAAAACTTACAACAGATCATAGCTATGTTGAAAAGCTAGTTAGAGAGGGAAGTATTACAAAAGAAGAAGCATACCATCACCCTAAAAAGAATATGCTTATGAAGGCTTTGGGATGTAATTCTTTAGTAGAGCCAGATGTAATGTATAAAGGCTTTTTAAAAGATGATATATTGCTTATGTGTTCAGATGGATTAACAAATATGCTAAAGGATAATGAAATATATGATATTTTACTAAATAATCCAGAAGAGCCTCAAAATAAGTTAATAGACAAAGCAAATGAACTAGGCGGATATGATAATATTACAACAATAATCGTAGATAATATTTAAGTAGGGTTAAGGAGATAAAATTATGAATCTTATAGGAAAAATGTTAGATAATCGTTATGAAATTTTGGAAAAAATTGGAAATGGCGGTATGGCAACAGTATATAAAGCAAAATGCCATGTATTAAATAGATATGTAGCAATAAAAATTTTAAAAGATGAATTTACAACAGATAGTGAATTTATAAAAAGATTTAATACAGAAGCACAGTCTGCAGCAAGTTTAACACATCCAAATATAGTTTCTATATATGATGTAGGAAATGAAGATAATTTATACTATATTGTAATGGAACTAATACAAGGAAAAACCTTAAAAGAAATAATAAACGAAGATGGAGTGCTTTCTTGGAAATGGTCTGTTAATATAGCAATCCAGATAGCTTCAGCACTAGAGACTGCTCACAAACACAACATAATACATAGAGATATAAAACCACATAATATAATAATTACAGAAGATGGAATGGCAAAAGTAACAGATTTTGGAATAGCAAAAGCTGTTTCTAATTCTACAATAACAGCATTTGGAACTACTATTGGTTCAGTACATTATTTTTCACCAGAGCATGCAAGAGGTGGATATACAGATGCAAAATCTGACTTGTATTCTTTAGGAATTGTAATGTATGAAATGCTTACAGGAAAAGTACCTTTTGATGCAGATACACCTGTTTCAGTAGCTTTAAAGCAAGTACAAGAAGAACCAATAGAACCAATAAAACTAAATGAAGATATACCAGTAAGTGTAAATAGAATTATATTAAAAGCTATGCAAAAAGAACCTAGTTTGCGATATCAAAATGCTACAGAAATGCTAAAAGATTTAAGATTAGCTTTAAAACGACCAAATGAAGATTTTGTAGTGTTAGCTTCTAAAAATGATGATTCTCCAACACAAAAAGTTCCTACTATATATGAATTAGAAATGGAAAAAAATAATGATAAAAATGCACCAAAACTTGGAGAAGAAACGCATAAAGATAGTAAAATTGCAAAAATAAGAGCTTTCTTTAAAAACCATCCAGCTTTAAAAGTCCTTACAATTATACTTATTTGCATATTACTTTTTGTAATAGTAATGTTTGCAACAATTAAAATTTTAAACAGTACAAGACCAGCAGAAGCTCAGATACCAGAGCTAGTGTGGCAAGATGAAGAAACAAGATTAACAAAAGAAGCTGCAGAGACTAGACTAAAAGAAGCAGGCTTTACAAATTATGAATTCCAAGAAGAATTTAGCGAAGAAGTAGAAGCTGGATATGTAATTAGTCAAGATCCTGTATATCAAGAAAATTATAATATTAATTTAGATCAAAAAATAACTATATTAGTAAGTAAAGGTCAAAAGATGATAACACTTCCAACAAAATTAGTTGGAAAGAAAATAGAGGAAGTAAAAGAAATATTGGATGGCTTAGAAGCACAATATGAAGTACAAGAAGTTAATGATGAAGAAGTGGCAGCTGGAATACTTTTATCTATGGATCCAGAAGAAGGAGAAGAAATTGCAGCAACAACAGTTATTAAATTAACAGTAAGTAAAGGTAGTGCTTATAGAGACATAACTGTTAAAAATGTTGTTGGAAAAACAGAAGAAGAAGCCGTAAATCAATTAAAATCAGATGGATTTACATCTATAGAAGTCGAATACGAGGAAAATACAAATAAATCAGATGGAATTGTATTAGAACAGAGTGTAAGTGCTGGAAAAACTATTAAAGAAAACGAGACTATAGTTTTAACAGTAAATAAACTACCAAAAGAAGCAACTCTTACAATTAAGTTAAACTTAAAAGCTCTAATGAATTATACAGAACCAGCTGATTCTGGATCTGAAACAGGAAATACAACTTCAGGTACGACTTCAAATAAAACAACAGCTAAGGTAGAGATTAGAGTTGGAACTGATACAATTTATTCAGAAACTGTAAATTTATCTGAAACAAATATAGAAAAGACTTGGTCAACTACTGGTGTAAAAGAGGTTAGAATTATTGTAGATGGTGTAACAGAATTTAATCAAAATGTAGATTTCAATAAGGGAGATACTACAATATCAGTACCTTAGAAATTAAGAGTAGTAAAGCTTAGCTTTTACTACTCTTAAGTTATAATTAGTAAAATATAAAAAAGGAGATATATTATGTCAGAAGTAGCAGTATCTATTTTATCTGTAGATAAAGAAAACGCAACACATACTTTTTATAATTTAGAAACAGCAAGACCAGAATATTTTCATATAGATGTAATGGATGGAAAATTTGTAGAAAACAATAATTTAGAGCTAATGAAAGATTATGCTACAACAATATCACATATTAGCAATATACCTTTAGATGTTCATTTAATGGTAGAAAATGTAGAAGAAGTAGCAGATGAATATATAGATTTAGCACCAGATAGAGTAACTTTTCATATTGAAGCTTTAAAAGATAAAGATAGAATTTTTAATTTTATTCAAGAACTAAAAGAAAATAATATAAAAGTAGGTATTGCCATAAGCCCTGAAACACAAATAGAAGAGCTAAAACCTTATTTAAAATATATACACATGGTTTTAGTAATGACTGTTGTTCCTGGAAAAGGTGGTCAAAAAATAATACCAGAAACACTTGAGAAAATTAGAAGTTTGAAGAAATATTTAGAAGAAAATTCAATTGATATAGATATAGAAGCAGATGGAGGAATTAATGGAGAAACCTCAGAAGATGTTAGAGAAGCAGGTGCTGATATATTAGTTTCTGGTTTTTATGTAGTTAGTGCTGAAAATAAAAGAGCAGCTGTAGAAAAAATTAGAGGATAAATTAGTTTTAAAAATTGAAAATATATAAGTAGTAATTAAATTTGAAAGGGGAAAAAAATGAAGAAATTAAACAAAATTATTTTTTTACTAGTTGCTTTAGTATTAGTGCTTACAACATATTCTTTTGGAACTGAAAATGATATTGAACCAAGAAGAGGCTCAGATTATGAAAATGATTTAGATAATGAAATATCTAATGAGCAAGAAAATGTGCTAGATTCTGAGCTTGCAAACGAAGTAAGAGAAGATGCTATTTTAGATGAGACATCTTCAGAAACAGGAGAGACTACAAAGGGAAATGATTATTTTGTAAATAATGATTTCTATTCTTTAGACAGTACTGCAAATATTACTATGGATGTAAATGGAAATGTATTTGTAGTAGGTGAAGTTGCAAATTTTGAAAATGTCTATATAGATGGAGATGTTTTTGTATTTGCAAGAGAAGTAAATTTTGATGGAACAACTATTACAGGTTCAGTTTTTATTGGAGCACAAAATTTAAAATTTAATGGAAATGCTTATGATGCTTATATTTTAGCAAGTAGAGCAGACTTTTTATATAGTTCTACAATAGGAAGAAATGCTAGAATAGCTGCAGAAACAGTATATCTAGATGGAGAAATTTATGCAAATGCATATATTACAGGAAATGAAATTAATGTTGGTAATGAAGCAGTAATATATGGAGATTTATCATATACAGCGGAAACAGAAGCAGAGATTCCAGAAACAGCTAATATAGGAAATGTAAATTATACTAAGAAAGTAGTAAATGAAGCTACGAAAGAATTTAATCAAATGTCTATTTATATGCAAGCTATAAGTTTTGTGTTTAAAACAGCAATAGTAAGTGCATTTATACTAATATGTGGTAATAAATTTATAAAAATGCACAAACAAGAATCTGTTGGTAAGAATATAGCAAAATCAATTGGTAATGGTGCAGTATCTATAATCTTAATTCCAATTTTAATAGTAGTATTAATAATTACAATTGTTGGGGCTGGTCTTGGAGTAGTATTACTTGGAATTTATATAATGTTAATATACTTTGCTTCTGCAATTGCAGCTTTATCAATTACTTATAGTATTTTTAATAATAAAGTGGAATCAAAACTTAGCTTATGGATAATATCTTTAGTTGTAGCAGCTGTAATTTGGGGAATAGGAAGGATACCAGTAATTGGCTGGGTAATTTCAGTAATACTTGTATTAATGGGATTAGGAGCAGCAGTTAGAAGTATTTTTTACAAATCGAAGAAAGTAGAAGAAAAGTCAGAAACTAAATTAGAATCAGATCAAGAAGCGATAGAAGATGGAGAAAACAAAGAATAATTATTTTACTAAAGAGAAAGTTACTTAAATTTAAGTAGCTTTCTTTTTTGAACAATATATTGTAAATAAAACATAATTATTTAATTAAATATCAAAGAGGTAATAATGAAAACAAAAAAAGATGCAAAACAAATAGTAAAAATATTAAAAGAATATTATAAAACTGCAACTTGTAGTTTAGATTTTAAAAATCCATTCGAGATGACAATAGCAGTAATGCTTTCTGCACAATGCACTGATGAGAGAGTTAATAAAATTACACCAATGTTATTTAAGAAATATGGAACTCCAAGAAAAATGGCTAAAGCAAGCTTAGAAGATTTAGAAGAATTAATTCATTCTTGTGGTTTTTTCAAGAATAAAGCAAAAAATATGAAAGCTTGTAGTATAACACTTTTGGAAAAATACAATGGAGAAGTTCCAAGAACAATGGAAGAACTTCAAGAACTACCAGGGATAGGCAGAAAAAGTGCAAATGTAATAATGCTAGAAGCTTTTCACAATCCACAAGGGATTGCAGTAGATACACATGCAAAAAGAATTTCAAATAGAATGGGATTTTCTAGTAAAAAAGAACCAGAAAAAATAGAGCAAGATTTGTTAAAAGTAATTCCAAAAGAATATTATTATGATGTAAATCATTTATTTGTTTGGCACGGAAGAGAAATTTGTAGCGCTAGATCACCTAAATGTGATATATGCCCTGTAAAAGAATATTGCAATGAATATTTAAGTAAAAAAGAGTATAATTTAAAAGATTATAAATAATAAAAAAATGATGGCTTTCATGGCCATCGTTTTTTATCTTTTATTTTTCTTCTAAACTGTTTTCGCTTTTAGTTTTTTCAGAATTTATGAATAAATTTCCTGTTTTCAAGTCTTTTTGGTATATTTCTCCAGTATTTAAATCTATATAATATTCTGGTATAACCATCTCTACTTTTCCATTAGGTTTTACATAAGGAACTTTTAAGTGTTCAGGAAAGTGTTTATTATCTCTTAAATAATTTAAATGTTCTATAAAGTTAAAGGCAGTATCAGCTTTAGAAATAGATGAACTTGCTTTTTTTAAATATTTGCTTTGCGCATTTGAAAAAGGAGCCAATATTTGAGTTGTGGCAAACCTACCATTAGCTTTTATAAAATCTTCTGTACCCAAGTAAAGTTTTAAAAGACTAGTATTATTATAATTTTGTAAAATATCTTTAAGCAATTCTGTTGATACATGAAATCGTATAGGAAAATTTAAATCAGTATCAATAGATATAGGTAATTTTTTTTGTGTTATTTGGGAGGCATTATTAATACTAGATAAACCATAGTTTTGTTTAGTATTGTTTAATAAAACTATTAAAGCTGATTGAATATTTCTATCTTTATGAGCATATTGCAAAAAAACAGGATTATATATAGATAAATAAAGAGAAATATCATTTTGCAAAGAAGTTTGCATATTTGGAAATCTTGAATTAAAGAATTCTTCATATCTCCCATTCCAACTTTTAGATACAGATTTCATTAAATCACTAGTGTCTATTAAAACAAAACTATCTTTTTTATCAGATTCTCTTTTTAAATTTTTCTCTTGTGAAGAAGGAATTTGTTTTACTTTGCTAAAATTAACTTGATAAAATCTAGAAACAGGATAGAAAAGAAGATTTGTTCCTATTAATAAATTTGTAATATCTTTGTCTGAATATTGATTTAAGCCCAAAACACCATTTTTCCAGTTAGAAAATAGATTTAGTTTAGAAGCATAAAAGATTGAATTAGAGAAATCTTCTGTTTCTTTTTCTAATCTATTTATCCAAAAAGTATTCATAAATATTAAATTTTCTAAGCTTTGTTTTTCAAGAAATTTAGCTAAACTTGAATTTTCTAAAGAAGTAGTTGGAGTCTCACTTTTTAAAGCTTTTATGAAATCTTCTTTTGGATTTAAAAGTAAATCTTCTGCAGTTATATTAAGTAGATTTTGAGGTTGCATAGTTGATATTTGTTTATTGTGAAAATCTATATAATTATCTGTTAGACCTAAATCATTTAAATGTCCGATAGAACTCCTTATAGCATCTATAAGAAGTTCTTTACAATCTTTTTCTAAGCTAGGTAAAAAATCTTTTAAATAGGCAGGTAAACCTTGTTTAACATATCCCATAACAGTAAGGTAATTTTTTCGTTGAATAATTGACATTCTATTAAAAACCTTTTTTAAATCTTTAACACTATGAGTTTCCATATATTCAATATCAATAGGATTAGTTTTTTTATAGTTTTCCATAGTAGTATTAAAAGCTTCGCGTATTTCTAATGCTAAGTTTTTACAGTCTTCTTCAAAACTTCTTCCATATTCAATAGAATCTTCGTTGTATGGTAAGTCTTTAATGCTCTCTAAAACTTTTTCAAGCTCTTGAGGATGCTCAGATAAATATCTTGCTGCATTGAATCTTGCAACATATGGAAAAATTCTTAAATTCTTTTTAGAATATTCAGTTAAATCACTTACTTTTTGCATAAGTAAATTTTCTATATCTTCTTCAGTAGTCTTGGACTTGCTATGTGCTTGTACATAATTAAAAAGTTGCTTAATAGAGCTTTGAAAATAATAAGCTTTTTTATTTTTTTCTATAGTAAAACGCTTAGTAGATTTATCTAAGGCTATATCAAAATCAAGTATTTTCATAATATCTCCTGTAAATTATATTTTTATTTTGGTTAGATTTTCATAAAGTTCAACTAAAATTGAAAGTTCATATAAAGGACTCTCATCAGTAATTGAAACCATATAAAAATCAATTGCAATATTTGATAAATCTTCGTTTAAAAGTCCGATACATTTATTTTTTAAATCATTTAAATTGCTATATTTAAAATCTTTATCATATTTTTGTACTTCTAAAATTAGAAGTTCTTTTATTTTTTTGTGTAATATAAAAATACAATTATCATAATTTTTGTTTTTGAGTTCATTTTTTAAATCTAGGCTATTAATCTCCATATTCTTTTTCTTCCTTTATTAAATTTGTTGGTGAATCTGGAACAATAGGGATAAAAGCTCCATTTTCATCTTTTACATATATTTTATTATCTTCTAAGTCTAAATATCTTCTAGGTAATCTTAGACGCTTTTTTGTTTCTTTAGTTTCTGGAACTACTAAAGAGTCTGGCAAACGAGAATTATCCTTTAAAAAATATAAATGTTGAATAGTATTTCTGCTATGCTCAGGATAATTTTTCTTTTTACAGCTTTGTTTTAAAATATCTACTTGTTTTTGAGAAGTAGGTAAGGCTAATTGTGTAGATAAATGATCTCCAGTAAGTGAAATAAAATCATTGTAGCCATCATATATAGGAATTTTTAAATTACCATTATATGCTAAATAAAAATCTTGTAAAGAATGCGAATCTAAATGTTCAAATATTGGAAAAGTTAGACCAGCATCAATTCCAAGCAATAATCTATTTTTCTTTGAATTTTCTAAAACAATTCCAGCATTTTGAAAGTTTTCAAACTCGACAGATAATGACTGTAGCAATAAATTTTTAATAGAATATGAAGAAAGAATTGGATTGTATAAATATACAAAAAATTCTATATCCTCGCTAATATTATTTTGGCTTTCTGGAAGAACTAAATTAAAATAATCTGTATACTCATTTCCATAAAGTTTTTTAGCACTATCTATTAAAGGAGTATAAGAATAAGTTATAAACTTTTCATGATTTTCGTAGCCTTCTATACTGTCAATATTAGAATTTTCTGCTTGAAATTCTCTTTTTTTAATAAATCGTGTAGTTGGATAATTTAAAAAACCATATTTTATAAGTTCATTTTCTAAAGTTTTATCTGAGATTTCTTGGTAGGAAGAAATTCCTTTAAAGAAAATATCTTCTAGTAAATTTAGATCCTTAAGTGTAAATACAGCTGTGGCATAGCTATTTAATTCTTTTGCATATCTATTAATCCAAAAGCTATTTAAAACTAAAAGATCTTCTGCAGAAAGAGAATCTAATAAGTGAGGAGTTTGAGTTAGATCAATATTTTTAGAAACATAATTAGGAAAACCTAAAATTCTAAATTGATTTTCTTGCTTTTGAGTATAATTTTCATAGAAACCTAATTTTTTACTTTGTTCTATAATTTGTAAAATTGATTTTTTAGAATCATCAAGGATATCATATATATAATCTTGTTCATCTTCTTCTAAATATTCTCTAGGTCCGTAAAGTATTATTTTAGTATTTTGAATAGCTCTTTTATGTGTTGTTCTATTATGATAAGCTTTTTTTACATAATCAGTAACAGCTTTTAGCCTATCTTGTAAAGACATTTTATTATTGTTTATAATCTGACATACAGTATTATCTTGAAAAGTAGAGTATTTTATATCTTCTAAGTATTCTGGAAAAGAATTATTTAAAAGATATACATATCTTGTTAAACAACCTTCAAAACTCTGATCTGAAGAATCTAATTTAAAATCTGGTTTGCGAACTTTTTCTAAGTAAGCATCAAATTCTTCTTTATGCTTTTGAAAATATCTACAAGATAATAGCTCCATAAAATTATCAGAAACAAAATTACTTTCAAAAACTATTTTTGAATACCTTCTACAGTCTTCTATAATAATTTTTTCAAAAGCTTCTACAGAATCTGGTTTTGTGCTATCGAATAGCCTTTGTAAATAAGGAATAATTATTTTAATATCTTTTCTTAAATTATTTATAGAAGAAAAGCCTTGAGCTGCTAAATATTTTTTTGCTTTAGATAAATTTTTTTCAAAAGGCGAAGTAACTGTTTCTGCTTGTTTCAAAATATACCTCCTAAAGATTACATAATATCTATATTTTAACATAAATTTATATAGAATACAAGATAAAATATCTTTTTTAAACTTTATATGAAATACTTTGGGTTTTCATTGACTTTAAGGAAACATTTTTATATAATGTTTCTAGCAAAAAAGAATTAAATAATATATTTTAAGGAGGATATAATGGATTTTATAGAAGGAATAAAAATAAGAGCTAAACAAGACAAAAAAACAATAGTATTACCAGAGGCCTCTGATATAAGAGTTTTAGAAGCAGCAAGAACAGCATTAAAAGAGGATTATGCTAATATAATTCTTTTAGGAAACAAAGAACAAGTTTTAGATATGGCAAAAGAAAATGGATTAGATTTAAGCAAAGCTACTATAATAGATCCAAAAACTTCTGAAAAAACAGATGAATATGCTGAAGCTTTATATGAACTTAGAAAAAATAAAGGAATGACAGAAGAAAAAGCAAAAGCTACAGTTTTAGATGAAGTTTATTTTGGAATGATGATGGTAAAACAGGGAGAAGCAGATGGATTAGTTTCAGGAGCAATACACTCAACTTCAGATACTTTAAGACCAGCACTTCAGATATTAAAAACAGCTCCAGGAACTAAGCTAGTATCTGCTTTTTTTGCTATGGTAGTACCACATTGTAAGTACTCAGAGGATGGTGTATTTGTTTTTGGGGACTGTGGCTTAAATCCAAATCCTACAGCTGAAGAATTAGCTGAGATTGCAAAATCTTCAAGCGAAAGCTATGAAAGATTAACTGGAAAAAAATCTAAAATAGCAATGCTTTCTTATTCTACTAAGGGAAGTGCAAAATCAGAATTAGTAGATAAAGTAATAGAAGCAACAAATATTGCAAAAAATAATTATCCAGAGCTAGAAATAGATGGAGAATTGCAATTAGATGCAGCAATAGTTCCAGAAGTGGCTAAAAGTAAAGCACCAGGAAGTAATGTTGCTGGAGAAGCAAATACTCTAATATTTCCAGATTTAGATGCAGGAAATATAGGTTATAAATTAGTACAAAGATTAGCAAACGCAGAAGCTTATGGACCATTATGTCAAGGTATTGCAAAACCAGTAAATGATTTATCTAGAGGTTGTAGCAGTAAGGATATAGCTGGAGTTATTGCAATAACAGCAGTGCAAGCTCAAATGTAATATTAAAAATTTAATATAGATTAAGCTAAGGCAAAGTATATTAAAATAAAAGGGAGGAAAAAATGAAAATATTAGTATTAAATTGCGGAAGTTCATCTTTAAAATATCAATTAATAGATATGAAAGATGAATCTGTTATGGCAAAAGGAACTTATGAAAGAATTGGAGAAAAAGAAGCTTTTTTAACACATAAGGTAAATGGAGAAAAATATGTTATAAAAAAACCTACTATGAATCATACTGAAGCTATTGAAGTTATGATAGAGCAATTACTTCATAAAGATTATGGTGTAATAAAATCTTTAGATGAAGTAGATGCAATTGGACATAGAACGGTTCACGGAGGAGAAATATTCAATAAATCTGTAATAATTACGGAAGATGTAATAGAAAAAATTAATGAATGTGCTGTTTTAGCACCACTTCACAATCCAGCTGGAATTCTTGGAATTCGTGCTTGTCAAGAAGCAATGCCAGGAAAGCCAATGGTAGCAGTATTTGATACAGCTTTTCATCAAACAATTCCTAAGGAAAATTTCTTATATCCAATACCTTATGAAATGTACGAAAAGTACAAAATAAGAAAATATGGTTTTCACGGAACATCACATTTATATGTTTCTAGAAGAGTAGCAGAGCTTCAAAATAAACCAGTAGAAGATTTAAAAATTGTAACTTGTCACTTAGGACAAGGAGCAAGTATTGCAGCGATAGATGGTGGAAAATCAATAGATACATCAATGGGCTTAACACCACTTGGAGGATTTCCAATGGTAACTCGCTCTGGAGATTTAGATCCATCAGTAGTTTTAGAAATAATGAATAGAGAAGGTTTAAATACAAAAGAAGCCAGCAATCTATTAAACAAAAAATCTGGTTTATATGGAATTACAGGTTTAAATCCAGACTTTAGAGAAATAGAACTTGCTTCTTATGAAGAAGAGAAGTATCCAAAAGCAAAAATAGCAATAGAAATGTTTACTAAATCAATAGCTCAGTTTATCGCAAAATATGCAGTTTCTTTAAAAGGAATTGATACAATAGTATTTACAGGAGGAATTGGAGAAAACCAAATAAATATTAGAAAGAAAATTTGCGAGAACTTAGAGTGGATGGGAGTAAAATTAGACTTAGATAAAAACAATACAAGAAGCGAAGAAATAAAGATATCTTCAGAAGATTCAAAAATTAATGTATATGTAGTTCCAACTAATGAAGAATTAGTTATAGCAAGAGATACAAAAGCTTTAGTTCAAGCATAATTTTTAAATGCCGACATTTATTTAAGAAGTAAATCAAAATATTAAATAATAGAAAGCAAAAGTTAGGAGCTTTTGAATAGGAGGTTTATATGAAAGTATTTGTGCTAAATTGTGGAAGTTCTTCTTTAAAGTGCCAGTTAATAGATATGACAAATGAAGAGAGAATTATGAAAGGTCATTATGATAGAATTGGTGGGAAAAATTCTTCACTTAGATTTAATGTTAGAGGAAATAAAACTGTAATTGAACATCCAGCTAGAAGTTTTGAAGAAGCAATTTCTTATATATTAGAATTACTAGTAAGTGATGAATATAAAGTAATTGAAAACTATGGTGAAATAGGAGCAGTAGGACATAGAATTGTTCATGGAGGAGAAAAGTTTAAAAATTCTGTAATAATAACAGAAGAGGTAGAAAAAGAAATAGAGGCTCAAGTAGTCTTAGCTCCAATTCATAATCCAGCAGGTTTAGATGGGATAGAAGCTTGTAAAAAATTATTACCAAAAGTACCAATGGTAGCAGTTTTTGATACTTCTTTTCATCAAACAATGGAAGAAAAGATATATATATATCAACTTCCATATAAGTATTATGAAGATTACAAAATTCGTAAATATGGTTTTCACGGAATATCACATAGATATATAGCACAAAGAATTTCTGAGATAGCAGGAACAAATCAAATAAAAGTTATTAATTGTCATTTAGGTCAAGGAGCATCTCTTTGTGCAATTGAAAATGGAAAATCAATAGATACGACAATGGGCTTAACACCACTTGCAGGATTACCAATGGGGACTAGATGTGGTGATGTAGATCCTTCAATAATTCCGTTAGTTATGAAATTTTACGATATAAAACCAGATGATATGCTTTATATAATGAATAAAGAATCTGGAGCTTGGGGAATATCTGGAGTATCAGCGGATTTTAGAGATATAGAAAGAGCAGCAGCTGCAGGAGATAAGCGCTCAATTCTAGCTTTGGAAAATAGAGCATATATTATAGCACAATATATTGCAAAATTTATGGTAACTTTATCTGGTGTAGACTATATTACTTTTTGTGGTGGAATTGGTGAAAATGGTTTTGAAGAAAGAGAAAGAATATGTAGGTATTTAGAATTTTTAGGAATTAAACTAGATAAAGAGTTAAATAAAATAAGAGGTGAAGAAGCTTGTATATCTACTGAAGATTCAAAAGCAAAAATTTATATTATTCCTACAAACGAGGAAATTATGATAGCAAGAGATTGCTATGAATTATTGGGAAAAGGAGTTAATTAATGAAAATATTAGTGTTAAATTGTGGAAGTTCTTCTTTAAAATTTCAATTAATAGATATGGAAAACGAAGAGCGACTTGTAAAAGGAAATTTTGAAAGAATAGGAGGAATGAAAACCACTCTTAAACTAAATATAAGAGGAGAAAAGTCAGAAATTTTAAGAATAGCTAGAGACTATGACGAAGCAATAAGCTTTGTATTAGAGGTTTTACAAAAGCCTGAAAACAATTTGATTAGTAGCATAGATGAAATAGAAGCAGTTGGACATAGAATTGTTCATGGAGGAGAACTTTTTGGAGAGTCTGTTTTTATTACAGATGAAGTAATAAATGAAATAGAAAAATGTATAGATTTAGCACCACTTCATAATCCAGCAGGATTAGCAGGTATTAGAGCTGCACAAAAAGCTTTACCAGGAAAACCAATGGTAGCGGTATTTGATACAGCTTTTCATCAAACTATGCCAGCAAAAGCATATATTTATCAGATTCCTTATAGATATTATACTAGCTATAAAATAAGAAAATATGGCTTTCACGGAACTTCACACAGATATGTTGCAAATAGAGCAGCAGAGCTATTAAATAGAAAATTTGAAGATTTAAAAATCATTACTTGTCACATTGGTCAAGGCTCTTCAATTTGTGCAATAGATAAAGGAAAGTCAGTAGATACTTCAATGGGACTAACACCACTTGCTGGAATACCAATGGCTACAAGAAGTGGAGATATAGATCCAGCAATTATTCCATATATAATGAAAAAGGAAAATTTACAGCCAGAAGATATAGAGCAAATGCTAAACAAACAATCTGGAGCTTGGGGTGTATCTGGAGTATCTTCAGATTACAAGGATGTAGAAGATGGCTACGCAATGAAAGATCCTAGATCTGTACTAGCCTTAGATAGTCAAGCTTATAAAATTGCTCAATATATAGGTCAATATTATATAACTCTTGATGGATTAGATGTTTTAGTATTTACTGGTGGAGTAGGAGAAAATGGATTAGAAACAAGACAAAGAGTATGTGAATATCTAAAAGTCATAGGAATAGAGCTAGATGAAGTTGAAAATAATATAAAAGGAAAAGAAAAATGCATAACAACTAAAAATTCTAAAATTCCAGTTTATGTAATACCAACTAATGAAGAACTAATGATTGCAAGAGATACACATAAATTAGTTATGAGTCAAAAATAGATTTAATATAAATAAAAAAGCTATAGAATAGACTTTGTTACAAGTTTAAACTATAGCTTTTTATTAGTTATTTAACAATTATAGTTTGAAAATTACTGTAGATAACCATTCCTGGTTTAGAGTTTGGAGCTTTTTTTACAAATTTAGCATAGCAATAATCTACAGGAGCATTAGTATCTAATTTTGCTTTACTATTTTCTTTTGCTAAAATCGCAGCTTTAAATAAAATATCTTCAGGCAAATCTTCTAATATTAAATTTTGTGGATTTTTTAGTAGTACATGTGAGCCATGAAGTTTTTGAATATGAAACCAAATATCATTAGGGCTTGCAATTTTGGAACGAATATAGTCATTTTGTATATTATTTTTTCCAACATAAATTGTAAAATCATTTATTTGGATAGAACTTAAAGAAGGCTCACTAGACTTTTTTATTTTCTTAATTTTTTTCTGCTTTTTATTTGAAAATTCTTTTTTAGTAATAATGTTTTCAGAAATTTCTTCGTATATTTCATTTATATCTCTAACACTCTTTGCATTTTCTAAAGAGAACACAATACTTTCAATATAATCTAATTCTCTTTCAGTTTCTTTTTTTTGTTTAGAAACGATATCTAAAGCATTTTTTAGTTTATTATATTTTTTAAAAAATTTTTCAATATTTTTGTGAACAGATATGCTTTTATCTAGTGGAATTTTTATAGTTTCGTTATTATTGTAGTAATTTTCGACTTCGATTTCATCTAAATTATAATTAGAATTTAAACGATATAAATTAGCAGTTAAAAGTTCACCATAAAGCTTATATTTATCCATCTGATTACATTCTTTTAATTTAAGATTTATATTTTCTAATTTCTTATTTATTTTCTTTAAAGAAGCGAGAACTATATGTAACAAATTTGTACGAGCAGACTGAAAAGTAGTAGTTTTTTCTTTATTAAAATAATAATTATCAATAAATTGATTGATTTGTAATTTTTCATCTGTTTTCACATTTGCAATAGTAAAATCATTTTCTAATAAAACACAAGAAATTTTATTTGTTCCAATATTATCTATTAGCTCTTTTATTTCATAATATATAATTTCTAAATTATTATCAGAATAATTAGAGTTATCTATATTTAATTTTTCTATAATATTTTGAATAAAAACTTTACTAAAACCTATAAATAAAGTAGGAAGTAGTTTTGTAAGAGGAATATTTTGAGCTTTTTTTACTATATCTATAAATTCAGAAGAACTGTTTAGTTCCATAAAGCTAGTTTTATTTATTGGAACAAAGGTATATTCATGAACTGGCAACAATTCTCTAGTATTACTGTCAAAATGCTTTAAGCTATCAATAATAATATTATTTTCATTAGTTAATACTAGATTACTTTGTCTACTCATAATTTCTATATATAATTTACGAGTAACTAAATCATTTAATTCATTATAGCAAGAAAACTTAATTTGTACGGTTCTTTCTAAATCATAGTTAGAAATTTCCAAAATTTTTCCACCTACTAAGTATTTCCTAAGAAGCATACAAAAATTAAAAGCATTTTGAGGATTAGGCTTTAAATGAGTAGAAAGGCAAATTCTACAAAATTCAGCATCGCAAGATAGCACTAATGAATAATTTTTTCCACTTCCATAAAGCTCTAAAACAACTTCACTTTTTGTAGGCTGTAATACTTTATTTACTTTAGCGCCTATTAGACTGCTATTTAATTCAGAAATAATAGCTCTTGTAACAATACCATCAAATGCCATTTAAAATACTTCTCCTTTAATATTTTTTAGAAATAAAACAAATATATAATATAACTTTATAAAAGAAAAGTCAAATACTGTTTTTTGAGAGATACCCCAGGAATTTTTTGAGAAGGAGGAAAAACGGTTAGAAACATTTTTGACTACTTGGCAATTGGATTTATATGCCTTAATAAGCAGTTAAAAGGAGATACAGAAATGGTGGTATATGTTGGACACAAAAAATACGACAATATAGATGTTATTAAGCTAATGGATAATATATACCCGCTAAACGGTGGCGGAAAAAGAGTGCCCGGAACTTCTTTATCTGAACTGATAGATCAGATTGTAGATGTGGCGGAAAGGTATTACAAGAATCCAAGAGTTTGCAGTAGGATGTCTGGATTGATATTTGCACCACATTTAACCTGTGTGGCAATGGGATATTACGAAGATCCGGATATGTTGTTAGAATTTGAAAATTTCGATGATACTATATATGCGCAACAACTGGCATTTAACAATTTGAAGAAGCATATAATATCGAGCAACTTGGGAGCAATATATGCAATGCTTTATGGAGATTGATTCTTGTTTGTTGCTTGCAAGTGATGGTGTTTCCAGTATAATTTCATAATTTCAGTTCTTAAATTTTATTTCACAAAATCTCTAATAGTGCCTTCGACAGTCTTAAGTCGAGGGCGCTTGTCTTTTTTATTAGTAAAATACTAAAAATAAAAAAACAGCCTTAAGTTTTAGACTTAAGGCTGTTTAATATTTAATAGAATTCTATCATTAGAATAATTGTAAGTCAATATAAAAATAAAATTTTCAAAATAAGTTTTAAAAATTAATCTTTTTAAGTATTAGAGATTAATAGAAAAGCTAGATTTAAAGATTTCTTTAAGTCTAAAACTTAAGGAAAATCCATAAAAATAAACAAATAGGAGAAGTCTATGACTAATTTAATTATAAAAAAATTAAATAGTTATTTAGATAAGCACTAATAATTATACTATTAGTGCTATTTGTGTTGTTTAAATTTTTTTGAAATGGTTTCCTTTCAAGAAACAAAGGTATCATTAGATAAATTTGTTTTTATGGATTAATGGAGAAGGGAGAATCCTTTCTCCAAACTAAATATAAAATAAACTTAGGAGGAAAAGCTTAAATGAACAAAAGAAAATCATTTCAAATATTGAAACAGAAAAACGGAATAACTCTAATAGCTTTAGTAATCTCAATAATAGTAATGCTTATATTAGCAGGAGTAAGTTTAAATGCAGTTATACGGAGATAATGGAATAATTACTCAGGCACAAAATGCTACATATATGCAAAGTGTGGCAGTTTTAGAAGAATTTTTACAGCAAGAATATGTAAAATACTATGAGAGTGTTGACAAATATGATAATAAATTAGATGGTTTAATTAATGAAGCAAATACAAAACAATATTTTCAAAGAGCACAAAATAGTGCATATTATTTTTTAGATCCTTCAACATATAAAGAATATTATTTTATAGAAAAGTCAGCATTACCAGAAGAAATTTCTAAACAACTAAGAGGTGGAGAAAATAGCTTAACTGGTACAGGAATATACGCAGATTTTAATGACATATATGGAGTAACAAGTGATTTAAGAGTATATTATTGCCAAGAAAGTAATGACAATAGAATTGGTGCAGTAGATAATGCAGTAGAAACAGATTTAGAAAAAGTAGTATTTGATAAAGAAAAAGATGCAGATTGGATAGAGGCATTAGGTTTCGAAGATGAAGTTACTTTAAATGAAATTAGAACTATTACAAGCATAACCATAGATAATCCAAATTTAGATTTAACTAAAATGGCAAATTTAGGTTCACTTCAAGAAATTACTTTTACCAATATAGAAAAGGATAATTTAAATGGTATTCAAGATGCAATTAATTTAAATTATATATATTTTCAAAATTGTAAAATATCAGATTATTCAGCAATAGGAAAGGTAAGTAAACTAAAATATTTATATTTTCTTTTAAGTAATAATAATATTAATTCAAATGAACAATTAGAAATTTTATGTGATACTACTAAAGGAATTGGAAATGTAGATATGCCAAATTTAGAATATTTTGGTATATTTGGTTATAATCCAATCTCTCAAAATCGTTTTACGACAGAACAAAATAATGTTAGCATAAAATCAAATTTAAGTGATATATCACCTTTAAACAATTTATCTAAGGTTACAAAAGAAACTGTGAAGTATTTATTAATTAATAATAATCAAATTACATCTTTTCAAGCACTAATTGATTTTAAAAATATATATTTAATAAGAGCTGAATGTAATTTATTAGAGACTTTAGAAGGTTTAGATAATATGAGTAGTCTTAAATACTTATTTGCTAATTCAAATAATTTAGGAATAAATGAAACAAAAGAAGACAGCTCTACAAATGCACTTGCATATTTGAAAAACAATAATAAATTAAACTATGTAACTTTAAGAAATAACACAAATTTAAAATATGTTTCTTATTTAAAAAATTATTCAACGATTAGACAATTATATTTATTAGGTTGTGAAAATATGGATTCAGATAGCTTATATGCTATTGTTAATATTATAAATGGTTGTGGTTCAAATTATTCTATACCAAGTAAATATACATTGCTTTTATTAAATGAAAATACTACTTCATTAGACTTATCTAGCCAGACGCTATCTGAAGAAAATTTTAAATTAATAAAAAATTATAAAAAAATAAGTACATTAAAATTAAATAATATGAAACTAACAAATTCAGAAAATAATTCACTTAGTAATACAGAAATCAATACAGTAATTAATGATACTTTGAAGGAATTAACAAATTTAAAATATTTAGGATTAGTAAATATAAGTGGATTATCAAATATTGGTTTTGCTACAAATACAAAAAGTTTAGTTGAGATAGACTTAAGAGGAACATCAGTTACTGATTTAACTTTATTAAATAATATTACTAGTATTAGACAATTTGCAATTAATAATGAAAATATTGATATAACTACAATACAACCAACTATCAATCGCTGTACAGGAAGCACTGGATTATATGGAACTTGGTATAATTGTGGAATTTGTTTAGGAGGAAAAGAGAGCTTGTTAGAGCAACTAGAAAATTGTACAGAATTAACATATCTAAGATATTCTTATCAAAATACATATTCAGCTTCAAAAGAAGATTATACATTAGATTTATCAAAATGCACTAAATTGACAAATTTAGCAATGAATCAAGCTCATTTATACACTGTAATCTTACCAAATTCATTGATAAATATAAATTTTTATTATGCATCTACGAGTGGATTTATATCATATCCAGACTTATCAAATTTGCCAAAATTGAATACTTTAACTATTAAAGCTAGTGGACTTGATATAGAGGGTTATAGAAAATTATTTAGTCAGATTTCTGGAAATACAACACTAATATCAATAGATGATAGTGAATTTAGGAGAGAAAGTATACCGGAAAATATAAATTTACCAAATTTAACAAAATTAAATTTTAATTATTGGGATAGTAGTATTAATGCTGCTAATCTAGATTTAACAGGTTTCTATACTGCTAATTTACCAAATTTAACAGAATTAAACTTAAGAGGACAATCAATAAAAGATTTATCTGGTATAGAAGCATTAACAAATCTAATAACATTAAATTTAAATGAAAATAAAATAACAGATATTTCAAATTTAGAAAATCTAAAAAAACTGGAAACATTAAAGCTAGAAGAAAATACCTTATACGATACTTTTCAAATACAAAATGAAGCAGGAGAAACTAAAACATATAGAACCTTGGAAATTATAAAAAATATGCATCCAAACAATGGTGGTAGTTTAAAGAATATCTATTTATCAGGAAATAATAGTATTACAGACTGGAGTTTAATAAATAATTTATCTTGGAGTGAAAAATCAGGTTTTTAAGGAGGAAAAATGAATAGAAAATATAGTTTAATCTTATTAATTATATTAGTAATAGTTATAATATTTTGCGTCTTTATTTTAAATAAAAATAAGACTCAAATTAATGAACAAGAAGAAAATTTAGAATATAGGCAAGATGAAAATACTGGTGAATATATTATTTATGATGAAGAAAGTGGAGATGAAAAAATAAGAGTTGAAAATGAAAGTGAAATACAAATGTATTTAGACAATCCAGATTTCGACATAAAATTATAAAAATAGCAAATAAGCTTGATTTATTTTCCATTTATATATATCCTTATAATATAATTATTTTAATATGGGGGATTTTTATATGGAAGAAAAATTAGTAGAAGAGTACATAGGAGAAAATGCAGAAAAAATTATGAATTCAAAAACTAATTGGTCAGCGGCAATTTTAGGAGAAGCGATAGGTCCAGTATGGTTTTTTTACAGAAAGTCATATTTAATAGGTTTCTTATTTATCTTTATTACTTATATAGTAGGTAGAATAGCAAATGCATTAAATATTAAAGAAGCATATCATATAATGTTTTTTGTATATTTATTTACAGCAAATAAATTATATCTTTGGGATGTTAAAAGAAAAATAAATAATATAAAGCTAAACAATGGAACTATATCAGAAGATGAAATTGCAGAGCTTGTAAGAAAAAAAGGTGGAACTAATATAGTAGGAGCAATAATCTATACAGTATTTATAATAGCTACCATTATTTTATCAGTATATATATCTTGGTTGGCATATCAAACTATGATAGAAACACTTGAATCAGTATACATTAATTAAATAAAATCAAAAAAGCGAGTATTACAGCGTAATATTCGCTTTTTATTTTATTTAAACAATAGATTGAAATAAAATTTGTTTAATGATACTATAATTTCAAAGTGGAATGATAAATCCTTGAAATACAGAAGATTAATCCCAAAAAATTTGATTTGAGCTTAGAAAATGTGATACAATGGTTTAAATAAAATTTAAGGATGTAGAATTGAAAAAACAAACAAGCAAATATATTCGATTCGAATTGTAGGGTTAAAAAATGTATTATATTTATATGTTAAGATGTGAAGATAATTCTATTTATACTGGAATTACTAAAGATATAAAGAAAAGAATGGAGGAACATTTTTCAAAAGATAAAAATTGTGCAAAATATACTCTAAGGCATAATGCTAAAAATTTAGATGCTGTATGGCAAACAGAGAATAGAGCTTTAGCTTCAAAGTTAGAATTTAGGATAAAACATTTGTCAAAGACAGAAAAGGAAATGCTAATTAAAGTTAACAATTTGCAAGAATCATTAGGAGATAAAATAGAAGTAGAAAAATATTTTCGCAAAGATCTAACAAGTTTTATATAAAGTTTATAATGGGAAAGAATATGAAAACAATAGTATTATTAGATGATTTAACAATAAACCAAATAGCAGCAGGAGAAGTAATAGAAGGACCTGCTTCTGTAGTGAAAGAGTTAGTGGAAAATGCAATAGATGCAAATTCTACAAGAATAGAAATTGAAGTAAAAAATGGTGGAAAAACCTTTATAAGAGTATCTGATAATGGAAAAGGCATAGACTATGATGATATAGACATTGCTTTTGAGAGGCATGCAACTAGTAAAATTCGTAGTAGCCAAGATTTAAGCAAAGTATTAACAATGGGCTTTAGAGGGGAAGCTTTAGCAAGTATAGCTTCTATATCTGAAGTTACATTGTCAAGCAAAAAAGAAAACTCAAATCAAGGGTATACATATACTGTAAAAGGAAATAAAAAGGGAATTATAGAAGAATGCCAATGTCAAAATGGAACAAATATAGTTGTAAAAGATTTATTTTACAATGTTCCAGTTAGATATAAATTTTTAAAAAATGATAATTCAGAATTTCAAAAAATAAAAAAGGTAGTAATAAGATTATCACTAGCAAATCTTAATATTTCTTTTAAGCTGATAAATGAAGGTAAATTAGTATTAAAAACTAGTGGAAATACTAAAATGCAAGATGCTGTTTATGAGCTTTTCGGTAAAGATATTGCTAGAAATTTAATTGAAGTAAATTTTTCTTATCAAAATATGGAGATAAAGGGTGTTGTAGGAAATTCACGAATAGAAATGCCATATAGAAAAAATGAGATATTTTTTGTTAATAATCGTTCTGTTGAAAATGAAATTTTATCAAATGGAGTAGAGCAAGCTTTTAAAGGTGCTTTAAAAATTGGAAAATTCCCTTTTGCTATTTTAAATTTGGAAATATCTCCTCAATTAATAGATATGAATATTCATCCTACCAAAAAAGAGATAAAATTTCAAAATGAAGAGGATGTATTTAAAATAGTATATCAAGCTGTAAAAGAAGCTTTATTAAAAGAAGAATTTTTAGGAAAAGATGAAACAAGAAATTCAGAAGAAATTAGACAAGAATATGTACAGAAACAAGAGAGCTATTTACCAGCAAATTATCTACTAAAAAGAATACAAAAATCAAAAGAAGAAAAATCTTTAGAAATAAAACCTCAAATAGTAAATACAAAAAATAAATTAGATTACAAGCTTATTGGTGTAGTTTTTAAAACTTTTATAATAATTGAGATAAATGATGAGCTTTATTTTATAGATCAACACGCAGCACACGAAAGAGTTTTATATGAACAAGTAAAAGATAGCTATAATAGTGGAAAAAAGCCAGAAACGCAAATGCTGATACTTCCAACAGTTTTGCCACTTAAACCAGCAGAGATAGAGCTTATAAAAGATAATATAGAGATATTTGAAAAAGTTGGTTTTCAAATAGAAGACTTTGGAAATAACACTATAAAAATAAGTGGTGTACCAAGCATTGCATATAATTTAGATAGCACAACTATTTTTCAAGATACTTTGAAAGAACTAACATCTTTTGCAAGAACTACTAAGCAAGAAATAGAAAATAAATTTATAGCAACAGTTGCTTGTAAAGCTGCTGTGAAAGCTGGTATGGTATTAACTCAAAAAGAGATAGATACATTGATTCAAGAGCTATGGAGTTTGCCAAATCCATATACTTGTCCACATGGAAGACCTACGACTATTAAATATGAAAAAGAAGAGTTAGAAAAAATGAAACTAAGAAAATAAAATATATTATGTAATATTATGAATAACATATAAAATATGAATAAATAATAAATGAGGGGAATAATGGAAGAAAATTTACCAGTATTTTTAAGGGAAAGATTGTTAAAAGAATACAAAAAAGATATTGTAGAAAAAATTATTTTAGGTTATATGCAAAAAAGAAAAGTAACATTAAGAGTAAATACTATAAAAATGAAAGAAGATGAATTAGAAAACTTTTTAATAAATTCTAAAATAAATTATAGCAAAGTAAGTTTTTACTCTTCTGCTTATATTTTAGAAAATATAAGAGAAGAAGAAATTAGAAATTGGGAATTTTACAAAGAAGGAAAAATATATTTGCAGAGTTTATCTTCTATGCTTCCACCACTTGTGCTAGAGCCAAAAGCTAAAGAAAATATATTAGATATGGCAGCAGCGCCTGGCGGTAAAACTACACAAATATCTGCTTTGTCAGAAAATACAGCTTTAATTACAGCATGTGAAAAAAATAAAATTAGATATGAAAGATTAGAGTACAATGTAAATAAGCAAGGTGCTAAAGGAATAAATTTAATGAGAATAGATGCAAGAAATTTAAGCGATTTTTTTTCTTTCGATAAAATTTTATTAGATGCTCCATGCAGTGGAAGTGGTACTTTAAATTTGAAAAATGAAAATATAGAAAAAAATTTTACTGAAGAACTAATAGAAAGATCTGTTAAACTGCAAGAGACCTTACTAAAAAAAGCTATAAAGATTTTAAAAGTAGGTGGAGAACTGATATATTCTACTTGTTCTATTTTAAAGGAAGAAAATGAAGACTTATTAGAAAGAATATTAAACAAAAACTTAGAGTTAATACCTATAGCAAATAATATTTTTGAAAATGTACCAAAATTACCAGTTAAGTTAGAAGGAACTTTATGTGTAATGCCAAATGAATTATACGAAGGCTTTTTTGTTGCAAAAATAAGAAAAAAGAATTAATTTAGATTAGGAAAAGAGATTAATTATGAAAAAGATTTTAGAAAAGATACATAGTAATTTATTTTTTATATTAAGTATATTAATTTTACTAGTTTTATTTATCGTACCAGTAGTAAATGAAGGAACTTTAATAGGAGATGATTTTGGGTTTCATTTATCTAGATTACAAGGAATAAGTGAAGGCTTAGAAAATCATAACTTTCCGGTTAAAATTTTAGCAGGAGCAGCTAATACATATACTTATGGTTCTGGATTTTTCTATCCAAGCTTATTTTTATATTTTCCAGCTATTTTAAAATTATTATCTATACCAAATAAAATCGTAGTAAGCACTTTTATAATAGTAGCAGAGCTTGCAATGTTTATTAGTAGTTATATATCAACAAAACATATTACTAAAAATAAAAGAGCAAGTATTATGGTGGCAAGTTTGATAGCTACTAGCTTTTATTTTTTAACAAATGTATATTATAGATTTGCTGTCGGAGAATATTTAGCAATGATTTTTATGCCAGTTTTGGTAGCTGGAATGTGGGATTTTGTATATAATGATTTTAAAAATAAAAAATACATTATAATTGGAATGCTTGGAATTGTATTTTCACATACAATAAGCATAATAATAGCAGTTACATTTTGCATAATATTTTCTCTAATTAATATAAAAATAATTTTAAAAAATCCAAAGAATATATATAAGATGGTATTATGTGCGATTTTAGTAGTGCTACTTACAAGTGTATATTGGATGCCAATGTTAGAGCAAATGACTGCACAAAAATTAAAATATCAAAGCTCTACATTAAGCCATACCTATGATTTAGATATTAGTTTTAAAGATTTATTTTCAAATGAAATAGTAAATGCAAAATTTTCTTTAGGCTATATGCAAAGTATTTTATTTATTGCAAATATTGTGTTTTTAATTTTAAACTTTAAGAATATAAAAAGAGATACAAAACAATTATTTTTTATAAGTGCTTTTATGCTTGTAATTATAACTATGAAAAGCTTTTGGAGAATATTTTCAATTTTTGATATAATTCAATTCCCTTGGAGATTGCTAGGAATAATAAGCATTTTAAATTCTATTGTATTTGGAAAAATTGTAATAGAAATATTTGATGCAAAAAGTCTAAAAAATATAGCAATTTTAATATTAATAGCAACTGTATTTTTAAGTACACAAGAAATGGGAAAATTATTAAGATATGGCGATTTACCAGAAAACTACTACAATTTGCCAATTACTCTTGGAGGAGGCAAAGAATATCTACCAGAAAATAGTATAATAGATGAAGGTTTTGAAATAGATTACTCAAAGCTAGATTCTCCCAATGAAGCAATTAATGAGAATAATGAGAAAATTTTAGGAAATAAAGATGGATTAAATTTTGAGTTTGAAAATAATGAACAAGATGTTTATTATAGAATTCCATTTTTCTATTATAAAGGTTATGCAGCAAAGATAATAAAAGAAAATGGAGAGGAAGAAAAATTAGATGTTAGCTTAGGTGAAGGTGGTTTAGTAAAAGTAGAAAATGCAAATAGTAAAGGAAAAATAGTAGTATGGTACAAGGGAACTGCTATACAAAAAATAAGTTATACTATTACTTTTTCTATATTAGTTTTTATAGTTGCAATATATTTCTATAAACATATAAAAAAAGATAAATAATGTTTTAATTTATAGCAAACATTAGATACTTGACAATAAGAGATAGTCAGAGTAAAATAAGAAAGAAGCAAATTGAATAGTCGCTGGTGAATACCGAAAGGTATCACGAGAGGAAAGTCCGGGCTCCATAGAGCAAAGATACTTGATAACATCAAGCGAGGGTAACCTTAGGGAAAGTGCAACAGAAAATAACAACCAAGAAATTGGTTCAGGTGAAAAGGTGGAGTAAAAGCCCACCAGCAGTGCAGTGATGCATTGGCTGTGTAAACCCTATCTGGAGCAACACCTTGTAGAGAAAGTTAAGGCTGCTCGCCATTTTCTCGATTTGAGTGGCTTGAGGTATATAGCAATATATATCCTAGATAAATGACTATTCACGACAGAACCCGGCTTATAGATTTACTTCAAGAGGGAGTGCGTGTGCGCTCCCTTCTTATTATAAACATTTGCTAATTAAAAAGAGTCACATAAAGTTTTTGAAGTGCACCCAAAATGTTAGACAAAAATCTAACATTTGGAGGTGCATTTTTTAATGAGTAAATATTCATTGGA
>CALXPP010000004.1 GCA_944390345.1 uncultured Clostridia bacterium | reverse complement strand
ATCAGAATAGGAAAAAAAGGTGCAACAGATAATGAAGTAATAAAAGCAGCTAAACAAGCTAAATGTGATGAATTTATAAGTAAACTACCAGATGGATATAATACTTATATTGGAGAAAATGGCTGTAATTTATCAGGAGGAGAAAGACAAAGAATTTCTATTGCAAGAGCTATATTAAAAGATTCTCCAGTTATTTTATTAGATGAAGCAACAGCCTCTTTGGATGCAGAAAATGAAACAGAAATACAAGAAGCAATATCAAAATTAGTAAAGAATAAAACTGTTTTAATTATCGCTCATAGAATGAGAACAGTTACAAACGCAGATAAAATTGTTTTATTAAAGGATGGTGTAGTAAAAGAACAAGGAAATCCAAAAGAATTATTGGAAAAAGATAGTATTTTTAAAGATATGGTTCAAAAACAACAAGAATCTTTGGAATGGAACTTAAATTAGTTATTTAAAATGGAGGAAATACAATGGAAAATGTCTTAGTAGGATTGTTAATCCCTTTTTTGGGTACTACATTAGGTTCAGCAATGGTCTTTTTAATGAAAGATAAAATAAATCCAAAAGTTCAAAAACTATTATTAGGTTTTGCTTCTGGAGTAATGATAGCAGCTTCTATTTGGTCGCTTATAACACCGTCAATAGAAATGGCAGAAGAACAGGGGAAAATTTCCTGGATTCCAGCCTCAATAGGTTTTTTATTAGGTATTACATTTTTATTAGTTTTAGATAGTCTTATACCACATTTACATTTAAACTCAAAAAAGCCAGAAGGAATAAAAGCAAAGTTAAAAAATACTACAATGATGATATTAGCTGTAACACTTCACAATATTCCAGAAGGTATGGCAGTTGGCGTTGTGTTTTCAGGAGTATTAGCTCAAAATACAACAATAACATTAGCTGGAGCATTTGCATTATCAATAGGAATAGCAATACAAAACTTTCCAGAAGGAGCAATAATATCAATGCCATTAAAAAATGAAGGAATTTCAAAACCAAAAGCATTTTTATACGGAACATTATCAGGTGTTGTTGAGCCAATAGGAGCTATTATAACTATTTTGCTTACAAGTATTGTAACACCTATATTACCTTATTTACTTTCTTTTGCAGCAGGAGCAATGATCTATGTTGTGGTCGAAGAATTAATCCCTGAATCTCAAGCAGGAGAACATTCTAATATTGGAACGATTGGTGTAGCAATAGGTTTTGTTATAATGATGATATTAGATGTTGCACTTGGATAGACTAATGACAAGTAAAGAAACTAGAATTTAACAAAAAGAAAAAATCAATATTATAATACCTTAATAAAAAGTTTTTTAAGACTAATTAACATCCCCTTTTTATTTTCAAAGAAAATTATTTTATACTGTTGCAGTATAGAGTAATTTTCTTTTTTATGCTATAATCATCTCGACAAATTACAATTTAGTGAATTGTTACGAAAAGTAACAAAGAAGTTTATATTAGTGTATTTAGTTAAAATAAAATGTATAATATAATCTTTGTAAGAAAGGAGTTGTATATAATGAGTTTTAGTGAAAAAATTAAAGAGATTAGAAAAAAACAAAATCTGACTCAAGAACAGTTTGCGGAAAAGATATTTGTTTCAAGAAATGCTGTGGCTAAATGGGAAAGCAATAGGGGTTATCCAGATATACAAAATTTAATATCAATAAGTGAAATATTTGGAGTTAGTTTAGATGATTTAATCAAGAATGACAAAAAGTTAAAAAATAGAATTATATTAGATAGTGCTTCAAAGAAATGGCATTTATTAGTGATTTTATATCTTATTGCAATTGTCATCTATATTGGATACTTTCATTTTGCTCATAAAATCTTAATGATTGGTTTTCTAATTGCTACACTATTTATGCTAGGATTTGAGTTAAATATTTTTATAAAAGAAAAAATATGGAAAAACAAATCATAACATAAAATTACAATTTAAATATATACTTTTGCAACACAAATTTGCAACACTTTGTGAATAAAATGTTGATAAATCAATAAAAATAGTCTATCAATCAGGATAGGGGTCACCAAAAGTAAGAAAAAAGTAAGAAATTGCTTCTTTTTTTATTGATTTTAAAAGTATTACATTAATAAAAAATTGTTAAACAAAATTTGTTATTTTGTTTAACAATTTAAAATTAAATATTATAATGCTTTTTATTTAAAATTTAATTTAAACTATTTACTATATTTTCAACGGAAATTTCATTATCTTGTACATTTCCTACTTCTATTTGTATATCATAATAAGGTTCATCATTTCCTAATTGTAAAGCTATAGGTAATTTTGTTTCTTTATCAAAAAATACAGTATAGCCAGATCTAGTATTTATAGAGCTAGTTTCTAATTTATAACATTCAACATTATTATAATTAGCTGTTGAAAGTTTCATTCTAGGGTCTGTTTTTATTAAAGAAAAAATTGACACTTTATTATTTGAATCTATAATACTACAGAAAGAATAAATACTTGCTGTAACTTGAATTTTTTCATCTTCAGTAAGTTCTCTCACAGAATTTTCTATAGAATTACTTATAAGATATTGTTTATTTGTATTGCTGTCAACCACAATATAGGTATTATTATCATTAGTTTCTACACTAATATTGTTTTTTACCAAAATATTTGTTGTATATTTATCTTCATTAGTTAAACTCATTTTATAGTTACCATTTTCTGCAATTTCTAATATTTTATTTTGATAACTACTAATTATTCTATATTTATTTAAATACAATCCTAGAAAAATTAGTATAATCAATATTAAAATTATTGTTATAATTTTAAAAATATTTTTTTTCATAAGCTTATCCTCCCAAAAAAATATAAAATTTTAAGTATTATTAGTTTACAGTCCAAGAAAATGGATGCTGATGTCTAAAAAATATTTTTTGTTACTATATAATAAAGTCAATTATATTGGAAATGCATTTTTTTTGTCAATGTAAAAAGATATAAGAATAAAAAGAATTTTAAAATTGTAGAATAAAACTTCAAAAAGTTGCTTATAAAAAAGCACATTACGAAGAAAATTTAGATAAATATTGAGAGTATTGTAGCAAAAGATTAAGTTTTTTTATACTAAATAATAGTAAATATTGAGAAAAAAATATTTTTATGATATAAAATAAATTGGTAACAATAGGAAATTAATATTAACATAAAAAGAACAAGGAAAAATGCACTAAGGAGATTTATTATGAAAAAAGAAGTAAAAGTTGTAATAGCAATATTAGTAATAGCAGTTTTAATTTTAGTAGCAATATTAGTTATGAGAAATTTTTTTAAAGAAGAAGTAGTTGAAGAAAATGTAGAAATAGCAAATCAAAATGTAAATCAAGAAGAAATAGTTGAAGTACCAAAGGAACCGGAAATTAAAATTTTTTCTGGAAATGATAGACCAATTGCATTTATGATAGATAATAATACAAATGCACAACCACAAGCATCAATAAATTCTACATATATGGTTTATGAAATAATTGTAGAAGGTGGAGAAACAAGATTAATGGCATTATTTAAAGGAACTAATGCAGATGAAGTAGGTCCAATAAGAAGTGCAAGACATTATTTTTTAGATTATGCAATGGAAAATAATGCTATATATGCACATTTAGGAATGAGCCCTCAAGCAGAAAAAGACTTTGGGGTATTTGATATAGAGCATATTAATGGACAAATATATGATACAGGAAAAGCAAGAACGGAAAGTTCTTTATTTTGGAGAGTAAGGCACAAAAAAGCACCACATAATGCATATACAAATACTGAGTCTATTTTAAAGATTGCAAAAGATGAAGGATGGGAAACAACTTCAAATAAAGAAAGTGTTTTAAACTATGTTCCAGAAGAGGTAAATTTACTTTCAGAAGACAGTATAATTGCAAATACTGTTACAATTCCTTATGCAACAGGACATAAAGTAGAATATAAATATGATGAAACTGCAAAAAGATATACAAGATATTCAAAAAATAAAAAAATGACTGATGAGGTAACTGAAGAAGATGTTACAACTAAAAATATTATTATTACATTTGCAAGAAACTATACTTTAAATGATGGGGAAAATAAAGGTAGACAAGAAGTTACAACTGTAGGAGCTTTGGATGGATACTATATTACTAATGGAAAAGCAATAAAAATTAAATGTAATAAAAATAGTAGAAGTAAGCAAACTGAATATGTAGATTTACAAGGAAATGAAATAAATGTTAATGATGGAAATACTTGGGTTAATATTTGTCCAGTTGATGCAAAAGTTACAATTTCAGAATAAATAGAATAGAAGGTCAACTGCGAGGTGTGAAAAAAATGATAAATGATGATATTTATTGCAGAGATGTTCTTATTCAATTATCTGCTATTGAAAATTCAATAAGAAGTTTATCTAATCACATTTTAGAAAATCATTTATATACTTGTGTAATAAAAGATTTGGAAAAAGGAAATCTAGAAGTGATTGATGAACTTATAAATTTATTTAAAAAGTTTAATAATTAGTAGGAGGTTTTGAAATGAAGGAAACAATTATAAATGTAAAAGGTATGGTTTGTGGAGGATGTGAAAATAGAGTGAAGAACGCTCTTGGAACAATTGAAGGTATAGGAGAAGTAGAGGCTGATTATAATACAGGAATAGTTAAAGTTTTACACAATGAAAATGTAAAAATAAAGGCTATAGAAGATGCAATAGAAGATATTGGATTTGAAGTAGTAAAGGAAAATTAAGTATGAAAAAGATAATATTATCAATAGAAGGTATGACTTGTAGTGCATGTTCTAATGGACTAGAAAAATATTTGAATAAGCAAAATGGAATAAAACAAGCATCTGTTAATTTAGTTATGGCAAATGCAAGCATTGAATATGATGAAAAAATATTAAACATAGATAACCTTAATGAATTTGTACGAAAAGCAGGTTTTAAGAGCTTAGGAGAATTTAAAGAAATAAAAATTGAAGGAAAAAATAAAAAAGAAAAAATAAAATTTATATGTTTTACAGTACTTGCAATAATTTTAATGTATATTGCAATGGGACATATGATAAATTTACCAACATTAAGTATAATTGATGTTAATAAAAATCCTATTGGATATACAATATGTTTATTTATATTTTCAATAATTTTTATGATATACGGTTTTGATGTTTTAAAAAATGGTTATAAAAACTTAATACACAAAACGGCCAATATGGACACTTTAGTAGGAATAGGAGTAATTAGTAGTTTTCTTTATAGTTTATATAATATGACATTATTATTTAATGGAGATAGCTCAGCTATTCATCATTTATATTTTGAATCAGTTGTAATGGTAATTTATTTTATAAAACTTGGAAGATATATAGATAAATTAAGTAAGGATAAAACAAAGGAAGCTATTCAAAAATTAGTAAAAATTACTCCAGAAACTGCAAAAATAAAACTAAATGGAAAAGAAAAAAAGGTTACAATAGATGAAGTTCATAAAGGAGATATTGTAATAAGTAAACCAGGAGAAAGAATTTCAGTAGATGGAGAAATTATAGAAGGCAAAACACATTTAGATGAATCATTTATAACAGGAGAAAGTAAACCTGTAACCAGAAGTGTTGGAGATAAAGTAATTGCTGGAAGTATAAATTATGATGGATATATAGAATATAAAGCAGAAAAAATTGGTAAAGAATCTGCTATATCAGAAATAGTAAAATTAGTTGTTGAAGCAAGTAATACAAAGGCTCCTATTGCTAAAATTGCAGATACAGTTTCTGGATATTTTGTACCAGTAGTTATTGGTATATCAATAATAACATTTATTATGTATTTAATTTTAGGTTATGGATTTGAAAGTGCTTTAATAACATTTGTAACTATATTAGTAATTGCTTGTCCTTGTAGTTTAGGGTTAGCTACACCACTTGCAATAGTAGTAGCAGAAGGAAAATGTGTAAGTCACGGAATTTTGATTAAAAAAAGCGAAATATTAGAGAATGCACAAAAAGTAAATACAATAGTATTTGATAAAACAGGAACATTAACTTATGGAACCTTAAAAATAGCAGAAGTAAAAAATTATAGTAATATCAATGATAAAAAATTATTACAGTTAGTTGGGTCAATAGAAAGTAAATCTACTCATCCAATAAGTAAAGCCTTTACAGATTATTTAAAAGATAATAAATTAGAAATATTGCCAATAAAAGAGTTTGGGAATGTAAGTGGATTTGGAATTATAGGTAAAATCGAAGAACAAAAATTTATTATAGGTAATGCAAAAATATTAGAAAGTTATAAAATAAAAAATAAATATGAAAAAGATGAAAAGAAACTAGCAAAACAAGGAAATAGTATTGTTTATGTTGTTCAAAACGAGCAAATAATAGCCTTAATTGGAGTAAATGATATAGTAAGAGAGAATAGTAAACAAGTAATAAATGAGTTAAACAATAATAACATAGACACGATTATGCTAACAGGAGATAACAAAGAGACAGCAGAGAAAATTGCAAAAGATATAGGAATAACTAAAGTAATAGCAAATGTATTACCAAATGAAAAAACAAATATGATTAAAAAGCTAAAACAAGAAAATAGATATGTTATGATGTGTGGTGATGGAATAAATGATAGTCCAGCACTAGCAACTGCAGATATTGGAGTTAGTGTAAAAAGTGGAACCGATATAGCAATGGATTCTTCTGATGTAATTTTAACAAAAAATGATTTAAATAGTATACTAAAATTAATAGATATAAGTAAAAGAACTATAAGAATCATAAAACAGAATTTATTTTGGGCATTTTTCTACAATATTTTAATGATTCCAATTGCTATTGGAGTGCTAAAACCATTTGGAATATCAATAAGTCCAATGGTGGCAAGTTTAGCAATGGTATTTAGTAGTATAACAGTTATATTAAATACTTTAAGGCTAAAGAAGAGATAAGATGCGATAAACCAAACTTGCAAATTATGTAAAATAGTGCTATAATATAAAGAGTAACATGTTAAAAAAGAGCAAAAAAAAGAAGATGCTCGCTCAAAAAGTGCAATTTTTTTTGGGTTAAGAAAAAGAAGGAGGAGACAACATGATTACGAGACAACATTCAGCAATTACTTTTATGGCACACGCAAGAAAGGCGACAGTTCAGACTTTTATGCACGAGATTCCGTGGACGCTTTTGCCCGATGGTATTAGAGCTTACAGCGGACCTCGGCAGATGAGTCACTTTGAACAACTGCCTGACGGCACAGACACAGCTTGGATGGTTTTCCCAACAGAGCTCACATTAAATGCTCTTTCGAAAGAAAATTTTGGAGAGCTTGTGAAGTTCTACAGACCTGAAGGTTACCCCAAATGCGTGATTGGAGAGGCAACAGATATAGAGCTTTTCGACACCAAAAATTACGCAAACAAGCATTACCACGCGCTGAGAATGCACATGGTTCAGGACATAGTATTAGACAACACGCTTCGGGCAGTGCTGGTGGATGTCACTGGAAGGTTCAGAGATGAATTTAAGGTGAAGTGGAACCATCAGGTAATTGATGGAGCAACCCTTCGGCAGCAGGTAGCACTGTTTGAATCAATTGGTTTTATTCATCTGGCAGGCAAAGTCTGCGAAGCTACTGGCAAGAAGATGAACAACCAGTGGTTCAAGGAATATGTCTTAGAGCCTTTGATGGTTCAATATCCGGAAGACCTGGCAGTGAACACCTTTAAGTATATGCGTCTTTCCGATGAGGAGGATGCGAGAATTACTGCAGGTGATTTTGAGCTGACAGATGAGGACAAGAAGGATTTTATTCTGTGCAAGCCGGATGAGCTGGAGGATATCCTGGATAAGATGTATGCGGAAGCATATTTCTATACATCCAGAGAATTCTAAAAAGCTGAGCTTGATGATGTAATCGGTTTCAAAGTAGCAGGGCTAGTGGAGTTCCACTGGCTCTGTTGCCTTTTATTAAAAAAAATGATATATTGTTAAAAATGAATTTATATTTTGAAAGGAAAATGTAGGATGGAAAATATAAAATTTAGAAAGGCAAAAATATCTGATTTTGATGTAATATTAGATTTAGTAAGTCAATTGTGGGATACAGAGTCAATTATTAGTGATATTTTGAATAAGGATTACTATAAAACAGAAAAAGCAAAAGAACATCTACTGAAAGATATAAAAAGTAAAAAATTAATGTTTATTGTAGCTGTATTAGATAAAAAAGTTATTGGTATGGCAGATGGATATATATTAAAAGAAGAAAATGCTTATAATAAAAAAATAGCATATTTAGATAGATTAGTAGTAGATAAAAATTATAGAGGAAAAGGAATTGGAAAAGAGCTTATAGAAGAATTTTCGGCAAGAATGAAGAAAAAAGGTTGCAATTATGTAAAATTAAATGCTTTTGAAGAAAATTTGCCGGCAGTAAAATGTTATTTAAATAACGGTTTTAAAGAATACTCAATATATTATATGAAAGAAATTTAATTAATGAAATATAAAAATAAGATTGAAAGGATTTTTGGTATGAAGATTTTATTTGGAACAGGAAATTTAGCAAAAGTAGAACAGATGAAAAAAATAATAAAATTAAATAATTTTGATGTAGATATAGTATCTTTGAAAGATATTAATTTTAACGAAGAAATAATAGAAGATGGAAAAACCTTTGAGGAAAATTCAGAAATAAAGGCAAGAGCAATTAAATCTTTTTGCGATAAAAACAACTTAAATCCTAAGGTGATTTTAACAGATGATTCAGGACTTTGTGTAGATAAATTAAATGGAGAACCAGGAGTTTACACTGCTAGATATGCAGGAGAAAATGCAACACAAATGGAAAATATTACAAAGCTGTTAGAGAATATGAAGCAATACGAAAAAATAGAAGATAGAACTTGCAAATTTATTACAGTATTAACAGCAATTTTATCAAATGGTGAAAAACTTGTTGCAAGAGGAGAGTGTAGAGGTATAATTTCAAAAAATATAGGAAAACTTGGTGGACTTACTTATGCTCCGGTATTTATTCCAATAGGGTTTGATAAACCAATGAGTGATATGGAAGAAGAAGAGTTTAGAAAAGTACATAATCACAGAGATATAGCAATGAATAAAATTGTACAAGAACTAAAAAAAAGAAATATTTAAGAAAAATCCTAAGTTAGTATATCTAATTTAGGATTTTTTTAAGAAAGTTAGTAAAGAAAAATATTAAATGTAATTCTTATAAAAAGTGAAAAATAAAAAAGAAAACAAATGTATTGACAAAAATCTGTTTTTATATATAATAGATATAGCAAACATAAATTCGCATATGGAGGTAAAAAATGATTACTAGCTTACATATAAAAAATATAGGAATTATAGATGAGATAAATATTAATTTAAATGAAGGTCTTAATGTATTAACAGGAGAAACTGGAGCAGGAAAAACTCTAATTATAGATGCTTTGCAAATAATTTCTGGAGGCAGATTTTCTAAAGAAATGATTAGAAGAGGAGAAAATTTTTCCTATGTAGAAATGAGCTTATATTTACCAAATAGAAATTTTGAAGAAGATACGGTCATTGTATCTAGGGAAATGAATTTAAAAGGGAAAAATTTGTGTAAAATCAATGGAAGAATGGTAACAGTAAGTGAACTAAAAGAATTTATGAAAAATATTATAGACATTCACGGACAAAATGAAAATCAATCAATTTTAGATAGTAGTACACACATAGATTTATTAGATGGTTTTGCAAATGAAGAAATATTAGGAATTAAAAATAATTATATAAAATTATATGAAGAAGATTTAAAAATAAAAAGGCTATTAAACGAAAATTATGGAGATGATAAAGAAAAGCAAAGAAAACTAGATTTATTAAAATACGAAGTTGAAGAAATTTCTTCTGCAAATTTGAAAGTAGGAGAAGATGAAGAGATAGAAGAAAAAAGAAAACTAATAATTTCTTCAGAGAAAATTGTAAATAACTTACAAGAAGCAGAACTTCAAATTAGTGAAAATGTAATAGAAAATTTAAATATTGCAATAAGATCAATGGAAAAAATAGAAAGTTATAAAGAGGATTATTCTATATTAGTAGGAGAACTAAAAAATGCCTATTATGAATTACAAGAAGCAGCAAGAGATATTTCTGGGCATAGAGAAGAAATATATTTTGATGAAGAAGAGCAAAAAGAAATAGAAGAAAGAGTGGACTTAATTCATAGTTTAAAAAGAAAATATGGAAATACAATAGAAGAAATATTAGATTATAAACAGAAAAAAATAGAAGAAATAGAACAAATAGAGAATTTAGATACTTATATTTTAGAGCTAAAGAAAAAGCAAAAAAAATTAGAAACAGAAATGAAAATATTAGCAGAGAAAATGCATAGTATTAGAGAAAAATATATAAATATTTTAGAAACACAGATAAATAAAGAACTAGAAGATTTAGAAATGAAAAATGCAAAATTTAGCGTTAAATTTTTAGAAAAAGAAAATATCGAATTTAATAAAAATGGAATTGATAAGTTAGAATTTATGCTTCAAACTAATGTAGGTGAGACAGCAAAGCCTCTTGTAAAAATAGCATCTGGAGGAGAGATGTCTAGAATAATGCTTGCAATAAAAAATGTATTAGCAGATGTAGATAAAACACCAGTATTAATTTTTGATGAGATAGATACAGGAATAAGTGGAGTAGCAGCTAATAGCACTGGAGAAAAAATGAAAGCAATTTCCAAAAATCATCAAGTAATTTGTGTAACACATCAAGCTAGTATTGCAGCTAAAGGAGACTATAATTACTATATATGCAAAGAAGTAAAAGATAATAAAACATTGACAAAAATTAAATTGCTTACAGAAAATGAAGTAATAATGGAAATTGCTAGAATCTCAAGTGGAGATATAACAGAGGCATCTATAAATAATGCTAAAGAGTTACGAGAAAGAAAACTGAAATTAGTTGTATAATTTAAGAGTAAAAAAGGTATTTTTTTCTTTAGGTCAGGCACTTTTTTTAAAATAATATCATATATTTTAGTATTATACGAAGATTGAAAAGAAGTTCCATCTTCGTTTTTTAGGGAGGAATTAAATGCTTATTTTTACCTTAGAAACTTTTTTTAATTTTTTAAATCAAATGATATTTGGAGTTGGATATATACAAAGCAGTAATTTATTTCCAGAACCACTTAGCAGTGAAGAGGAAAAGAAATACTTAAGAGAAATGCTAGAAGGAAACGAGAAAGCTAGAAATATTTTAATCGAACATAATTTAAGATTAGTAGCACATATAGCTAAAAAATATAATAATACTAAAATAGATCAAGAAGATTTAATATCTATAGGAACAATAGGATTAATAAAAGGTATAAACAGTTTTAATGCAGATAAAAATATAAAACTAGCCACTTATACAGCAAGATGTATAGAAAACGAAATACTTATGTTTTTAAGAAGTAGTAAAAAAATAAATTCAGAAGTATTTTTAAATGAGCCAGTAGGAAAAGATAAAGATGATAATGTAGTTACACTTCAAGAAATAATAGAAGTAGATGAAAAAAATGTAGAAGATGAAGTTGATTTAAAAATGAAAGTTAAAAAATTGTATCAAAAAATGAAAACAGTTTTAAAACAAAGAGAAAAAACAATTATAGAATTAAGATTTGGATTGTTAGGAGATAAGCCAAAGACTCAAAAAGAAATTGCTGAAATGCTAGATATTAGTAGATCTTATGTGTCTAGAATAGAAACAAAGGCCATAGGAAAATTAGCAAAAGAAATAAAAGAATAAAGGGAGAACCCCCCTTTATTCTTATTTGTTTAATAAGTATATAGATAAATTTAAATATCCTGCAAATATAGTCCATAGTAGATATGGTATTTGAATAAGACCAGAAATTCTATTTTTGCCATAAAAATTATCTATCATAATTAATATTAAAGCTAAAAGTAATATTAGCCAAAAGAAAGCAAATAATCTCCACTTAAGAGTAAAAAATAATATAGACCTATTACAACAGGAATAGTGATTGCTTTAAAATAAGTTTTAAACATATATTATCCTCCTTTAAATTAGTTTATTAAATTCGATAATAAATATGATAAGAAGGAATAGATAAATTACTTAATTTAAATAAATTTAAAAATAAATGTAGGTTATAAAAAGAGTTTGACTAAAAAAATAGAAAGTGATAAAATCGCATAAAAATAAAAGTTTAGAGGTAATTTATAATGTATGGAAAAATAAAAGATATGAGAAGATGTAATTTGCAAGTGAATAGAAATGGAGAATTAATTTATTCTGGGATGGTAGAAGATGCACCAGAGGAAATTAAAAACTTAAATTATAAAGAAATAAAATTAGAAAGTGGATTAGTAATTTTAGAGGTCTGAGTCAAAAATGAAAGAAGATATATTAAAAAAATGTAATTTATGTCCTAGAAATTGTAAAGTAAATAGATACGAAAAAATTGGCTTTTGTGGTATGAAAGTTTTACCTAAAATTGCTTTATGTGATTTACATTATTATGAGGAACCATGTATTAGTGGAAAAAATGGTTCTGGAGCAATATTTTTTTCTGGTTGCAATTTAAATTGCTTGTATTGTCAAAATTATAAAATTAGCCAAGAAAGACAAGGAGAAGAAATTAGTGTAGAAATGCTAGCAGAGAAAATGCTAGAATTACAAAATAGGAATGCAAATAATATTAATTTAGTTACAGCATTTAGTTTTGTACCACAAATTATATCTGCAATAGATATAGCAAGAAAAAAAGGATTAAAGATACCAATTGTTTATAATTCTAGTGGTTATGAAAGTATAGAAACTATAAAAATGTTAAATGGATATGTAGATGTATATTTACCAGATTTAAAATATTTTTATAATGAGCTTGGGAAAGATTTATCTAGAGTAGATAACTATTTTGAAATAGCTATAAAAGCTATATTAGAAATGAAAAAACAAGTGGGAAGCCCAATATTCGATGAAGAAGGAATTATAAGAAGAGGTCTTATAGTAAGGCATTTAGTATTGCCTGAACATTTGCAAAATACAAAAAGTGTTTTAAAATGGATAAAAACAAATTTAGGAATAGATACATATTGTAGTATAATGGCACAATATTTTCCAACTTATAAAGCAAAAGAAAGAAAAGATATAAATAGAAAATTATATGAAAACGAATATAAAGAAATAGAAGATTTTGTTTATAAAATAGGCTTAAAAAATGGATATATGCAATATGTAGAAGAAAACGAAGAGCAATATGTTCCAAATTTTTAAAAAATTTTTTAAAATAAACTCTAAAAATTTAACATCTAACTACTATTATACCAAAAATCTAAGTTTAATACAAATTTTAAAAAACAAGAATAAATAAGTAAATTGCGCTAATAATAAAGCTAAAAGAAGAAAATTTAAATAAAGTAGATAAATTTAAAAAAAACTTGAGTTGCCAAAATATAAGAAAGACTGTATAATAAATTCAAGTTAAGAAGTTTATAATCTTCCCTGCGTAGTGCGTGTAGAACTGATTTTTTAGAACCTACAAGTTTGGATAAGGGAGTCTGGACTCTGAATATGGCGTGTATGCTTGCATTTATGTAAGAAACCCAGAAGTATTTAGGAGGACACCCACCTGTATATATACAGGTCCATAAAAAATCTTCATCTTACGGCTTAGACGTGGGGGTTTTTATTTTTATAAGAAAAAAATAAGAAATTAGTTGAAATTTAAGCAAAAAGTAATTATAATAAAAATGAAATTTATTTAGAGAATGAATAGAAATGAGAATAGAAGAAGCTATTAATTTAGGGAAAGAAAATTTAAAAAAAGAAAATATAGAAGACGCTTTATTAAAAACCAGATTATTGCTTTGCTATATTTTAGATAAACCAAAGGAGTATTTAATAATAAACAATAAGGAGAGTTTATCTAAGGAGCAAGAAGAAATTTTTCTAGAATATTTAGAAAAACTAAAATCTGGACATCCACTTCAACATATAACACATAAGCAATTTTTTAGAAATTGTGAGCTTTATGTAGATGAAAATGTTTTAATTCCAAGAGCAGATACAGAAGTGCTTGTAGAAGAAGTTGTGAAATTGGCAAGGACAGTAGATGCTTCAAGTATTTTAGATTTGTGCACAGGTAGTGGAGCAATAGGGATAGCACTCTCAAAAGAAACTAATGCAGAAATTGTAGCTACAGATATAAGTAAAAAAGCTTTGGAGATAGCAGAAAAAAATTCAAAATTAAATAAGGCAGAAGTAAAATTTATACAAGGAAATTTGTTTGAGAATATACCTAAAGAAAACAAATTCGATATAATTGTTTCAAATCCACCTTATATAGAAACTAAAACTATAGAAACTTTATCAGAGGAAGTAAAAAAGGAACCAAAGCTTGCATTAGATGGTGGAATAGATGGATTATATTTTTATAGAGAAATTGCAAAACAAGCAATAAGTTTTTTGAAAATAAATGGATATTTAGCTTTAGAAATAGGGTATAACCAAAAAACATTAGTTACTAAGATTCTTTTAGAAAATAATTTTATGGAAATTTCAACAATTAAAGACTTTTCAGGAAATGATAGAGTAATTATTGCAAAAAGTTCATAGGTTTAGATTTAAAGCCTAAATATAAGAGGAAAAATAAAAATTATGTCTTTTTCGTATGAAGTAAAAGAAGAAGTAAGTAAATTAATAAACTATAAATCAAAAAAAGTACTAGAAGCGGAGTTATTAGGCTATATATTAACAGGAAACACTACTAAAAAGGAAACTGCTATTGAATTTGTTACAGAAAATGAGTTTAATATAGAAGCTTTATATAAAATTTTATTTAATTTAGATATAGAATATGAACCAACAATTAAAGGCAAATGTTATGTGGCAACTATAGAAATAAACGATAAATTAAAAGATTATTTTAATCATATTTTTTCAAAAGAAGAGGAAATTTTAAAAGCAATTGTAAAAGGAGCTTTTTTAGGTGCTGGTTCAATAAATAATCCAGAAAAGAAATATCATTTAGAAATACTATTTAAAATTAAAGAAAATGTAAATTACATAATAAATATTTGTAAAAATTTTGGAATAAATTTAAAACAATTAGAAAGCAAAAGTAAATATATCTTATATTTAAAAGAAGCAGAAGAAATTTCAAAATTTCTCGCTTTAATAGGAGCAAATAAAGCAGTATTAAAATTTGAAGAAATTCGTATAATGAGAGAAATGAAAAATAATGTAAATAGACTAGTAAATTGTGAAACTGCAAATATAAATAAAACAGTTAATGCAGCAGTAGATCAAATAAACGATATTAAGCTTATACAAAGTAAAAATAAATTTGAAGAGTTACCAGAAGAACTGAGAGATGTAGCTTTAGCAAGACTAGAAAATCCAGAATGTACATTAAAAGAGCTTGGAGAAAAACTTATAGTTCCAATAGGAAAGTCTGGAGTAAACCATAGACTAAAAAAAATTCACGAATTTGCAGAAGAACTAAGAAAATAAATTAAGTAAACCTAAGAAATTGAAAATAAATATACTAAATAAACATTTAATAAATATATTAAACAAATCAAAGAAAATAAATTTTATAGGGGATAAGTAATATGGAAGAATTAGGAATATATATACACATACCATTCTGCAAAAAAAAATGTAGTTATTGTGATTTTAAATCTTTTGAAAACATAAATGAAAATATAAAAAAAGAATATATAGAAGCTTTAATTAAAGAAATACAATTGACTAAAAATAATAGCAATTATATAGTAAGTACAATTTATATTGGAGGAGGAACCCCTTCATTTATAGATGAAAAATATATAAAAGAAATATTACAAGCAATCTATAAAAAATGGGAAATAAAACCAGAAGTAGAAATTACTATAGAAATAAACCCAGGTACAATAAATAAAAGTAAACTAGAAGCTTATAGGATGATGGGAATAAATAGGCTAAGCATAGGACTTCAATCTACAAACGATTACTTATTAAAAAAGATAGGAAGAATTCACAATTATCAAGATTTTTTAGATACTTATATACTAGCAAGAAAAACAGGTTTCGAAAATATAAATGTAGATTTAATGCTTGCTTTGCCAGAGCAAACTTTGGAAAACTTAATGCAAAGCGTAAGAAAAATAATAAATTTAAATCCAGAGCATATTTCTATATATTCTTTAATATTAGAAGAAAATACAGAACTTTTTTCAAAAGTTCAAAAAGGTGAAGAAGCTTTAGTAAAAGATGAATTAGAAAGAGAAATGTATTGGAAAAGTAAGGAAGCTTTTGAAGAAGCAGGATATATACATTATGAGATTTCTAATTATTCAAAAAAAGGTTACGAATCAAAACACAACCAAAATTGCTGGTCTCAAAAAGAATATTTGGGCTTTGGAATAGCAGCACACTCTTATTTGGAAGAAAAGCGTTTTTGCAATATAGATAATCTAAATAAATATATAGAAAATATAAAAAAAGGAAATTTAGAAGAAAATAGAATTATAGAAGAAAAGAACAGAACTAAGGAAAACATAGCAAAAGAGTATATGATGCTTGGACTTAGAAAGATTGAAGGAGTTTCAATTTCAGAATTTCAAAGAAAGTTTGAATTAAATCCATTATTTTATTTTAGATTTGAAATTAGTAAACTTCAAAAACTGGATTTAATAGAAGTAGATTTAGACAACATAAGATTAACCAAAAGGGGATTAGATTTAGCAAATATAGTATTTGAAGAATTTGTTTAAAACAAAACAATATAAAAATATTGCTCTAATAAAAACTCTAATAAAGTCTGTAAAAAAGAGATTTACTGACTTTATTTTTTGCTTGAATATTTAATAGAAAAAATTTAAAAAATCTCTTGACAAATGACTAATAAAGATATAATATATTAGCAGTCAAACAATAGGTTTGCTAAAAGAGGTGAAAAAAATGCCAGAAAGTTTAGATGCAAGAAAAAGAAAAATCTTGCAAGCTATAGTTGAAGAATATATAGAAACAGCAGAACCTGTAAGCTCAGGTAGTTTAGTAAAAAACAATGATTTAAGATGTAGTAGTGCAACAATTAGAAATGAAATGGCTGATTTAGAAAAAAGTGGATTTTTAGAGCAACCACATACATCTAGTGGAAGGGTTCCATCAGAAAAAGGATATAGATACTATGTAGATGAACTTTTAAGAGAAGACGATTTAAGTAGAAGAGAAATGGAACTTATAAAACAAAGATTAGAAACTAAAGTTAATGAACTAGAAGATTTAACAAGAATAGCTACTACAACTTTATCTGAAATAACACATTATACAACTATTGCTATAGGTCCAAATGTTAATAAACATACTATTATAGATATAAAATTTGTTTTATTAGGTACAAGAGTTCTAATGGCAGTAATTCTTACTGATTCAGGAATTATTAGAGAATCTATAATAAAATTTGACGAAGACATATCACAAGAACAAGTAAGTGATTTAACAGTTATATTTAAAAATAAATTAGTAGGAAAGCCTTTAGAAAAATTAGAAGGACCAATTGAAGAATATATAATGGCAGAAATGAAAACAGGAATTAATATAATTCAAAAAATAATAAATGAAATAAACAAAATAATAGAAGAATCTAATAGAGTATATCTAGAAGGAACAAATAAAGTTGTAGATATGCCAGAATTTAAAAAAGTAGATATAGCAAAGGATTTTTTGAATGTATTAGATGCAAAAGACTTAGTTGCAGATATATTAAATGCAGGAGTTGCTAGTGATATAAATGTATATATAGGAAGTGAGTCAGATAAAGAAGAGCTTAAAAACTTTAGTATAGTAACTTTCAACCATATATTAGAAGATAAGGATATAGGAACTATAGGAATTATCGGACCAAAAAGAATGGATTATTCAAAAGTTATTTCTGTTATGAAATATATAAGCAAAAAAATAAACGAAGATTTTAAAAAAGGAAAATTTTAGAAAGAGAGGTTTGCAGTTTTGGAAAAAGAGGAAAAGAAAGTAAATGAAGAAGAAAACAAAAAGGTAAATACAGAAAATGAGGTAAAGCAGGAAGTAGTAGAAGAAAATACACAAAGCGAGATAGACGAATTAAATGATAGATATAAAAGACTTTTTGCAGAATTTGAAAACTACAAAAAAAGAAGTCAAAAAGAAAGAGAAAACTTATATGGAATGATTACTGGAGATGTAGTTTCAAAGATTTTACCAATTATGGATAATTTAGAAAATGCTGCAAATGCTAAGACAGAAGATACAGCATATCAAGAAGGTGTAAAATTAGTTATGAGACAATTTTCTGATGCTTTAAAATCTTTTAATGTAGAAGAAATATCTTCAGTAGGTCAAAAATTTGATCCAGAATTACATGAAGCAGTTAGTCATATAGAAGATGAAACTAAAGGTGAACAAGAAATTGTTGAAGAATATAGAAAAGGCTATAAAATCGGCAATAAAGTAATCCGTCATTCAATGGTAATTGTGGCAAATTAAAGATATATATAAGTTATTAAATTTAATTTAGATAAAAAACAAAAGAAAACAAAATATAAGGTTAAAAATAATTTTCTTAAAAATAAAGGGAGGAATTTAAAATGGGAAAAATTATAGGTATTGACTTAGGAACAACAAATTCATGTGTAGCTGTTATGGAAGGTGGCGAACCAGTAGTTATACCAAATGCAGAAGGAAATAGAACAACACCATCTGTTGTTGCTTTTTCAAAAAATGGTGAAAGATTAGTAGGACAAATTGCTAAGCGTCAAGCAGTTACAAACCCAGAAAATACTGTTATATCAATAAAAAGAAAAATGGGAACAAGTGAAAAGGTTAAAATAGAAGGTGATGAATTTACACCACAAGAAATTTCTGCTATGATTTTACAAAAATTAAAAGCTGATGCAGAAAACTATTTAGGAACAAAAGTAACACAAGCTGTTATTACTGTTCCTGCATATTTTAGTGATAGCCAAAGACAAGCAACAAAAGATGCTGGTAGAATAGCAGGACTAGAGGTATTAAGAATTATAAATGAGCCAACAGCAGCATCACTTGCTTATGGAATGGATAAAGAAGCACAAGATCAAAAAATAATGATATATGACTTAGGTGGAGGTACATTTGATGTTTCTATACTAGATATTGGTGATGGAGTATTTGAAGTACTTTCTACTAACGGAAATACACACTTAGGTGGAGATGATTTTGATAATAGCATAATCGATTATTTAGCATCAGAATTTAAAAAATCAAATGGAATTGACTTAAAAACAGACAAAATGGCAATGCAAAGACTAAAGGAAGCAGCAGAAAAAGCAAAAATAGAGCTTTCTGGAATGCAACAAACTCAAATAAATTTACCATTTATTACAGCAGATAGTACAGGACCAAAACACTTAGATGTTACTTTAACAAGAGCAAAATTTGAAGAATTAATTCACGATTTAGTAGAATCTACTATAGAACCAGTAAATCAAGCTTTAAAAGATGCTGGTATTACAGCAGCAGATTTACACAAAGTTTTATTAGTAGGTGGTTCAACAAGAGTTCCTTGTGTACAAGAAGCTGTTAAAAGAATAACAGGAAAAGAACCAGATAAAGGAATTAACCCAGATGAATGTGTTGCTATAGGTGCAGCTATTCAAGGTGGTGTATTATCTGGAGATGTTAAAGATCTAGTTTTATTAGATGTTACTCCACTTTCACTTGGTATTGAAACTTATGGTGGTGTATTTACAAAATTAATCGAAAGAAATACAACAATACCAACAAAGAAATCACAAGTATTCTCAACAGCAGCAGATGGTCAAACATCAGTTGAGGTTCATGTATTACAAGGTGAAAGAGAAATGGCTGCTTACAACAAAACATTAGGAAGATTTCAATTAACAGGAATTCCAGCAGCACCAAGAGGAGTACCACAAATCGAAGTTACTTTTGATATAGATGCTAATGGTATAGTTCATGTTTCTGCTAAAGATCAAGCAACAGGAAATGAACAAAAAGTTACTATTACAGCAAGTACCAACTTATCAGAAGATGATATTAATGCAGCTATTAAAGATGCAGAAGCTCATGCTTCAGAAGATAAGAAAAGAAAAGAAGAAATTGAAGTTAAAAATAATGCAGAAAGCTTAGTATATAATAGTCAAAAAACTTTAGATGAATTAGGTGATAAAATTAGTGGAGAAGAAAAAGCTAAAGTTGAAACAGAAATTGAAAATACTAAAAAAGCTTTAGAGACAAATAATGTAGAAACAATTAAAGATGCAACAGATAAATTAACAAAAGTATTTTATGAAATTTCAGAAAAATTATATAGCAAAGTAAATGGAGCAAACGCTGGTGCAAATGCAACTGAAAATGCTAATGCAAATAGTGAATCAGGACCAAAAACAGATGAAAATGGAAATGTATATGATGCAGACTACAAAGTTGAAGATGATGGCAATGACAATAAATAATAGAATTTAGAAGATTTTAAATTACTAGAGGTAAATTTTTACCTCTAGTAAGTAATGCTAGGAGGAAAAATGGCTAATAAAAGAGATTATTATGAAGTCTTAGGTGTAGGAAAAAATGCAACTGATGATGAACTTAAAAAAGCTTACAGAAGATTGGCTAAAAAATATCATCCTGATGCAAATCCAGATAATAAAGAAGAAGCTGAGGCAAAATTTAAAGAAGTAAATGAAGCTTATGAAGTATTATCAGATAGCCAAAAGAGAAAAATGTATGATCAGTTTGGCTTTGATGGACCACAAGGCTTTAATAGTGGTTCACAAGGTGGAGGATACTACTCTTATGGTTCTGGTTTTGATGGCTTTGGAGGCTTTTCAGATTTTGGTGATTTTGGAGATTTAGGAGATATTTTCTCATCATTTTTTGGAGGAGGTTCTTCAAGATCTAGGGCAAATAGTAATGGACCAAGAAAAGGTGCAGATTTAAAAATAAGCCTAGACATTACTTTTGAAGAATCTTATTTGGGAGTAGAAAAAGAAATTAGCTTAAATAGAAACGAAACTTGTACAGAGTGTTCTGGAAGTGGAGCAAGAAGGGGCACAAGTGCAGAAAAATGTGCAACTTGTTCTGGAACTGGAAAAATTAAGCAAGTAGTTACAACTCCATTTGGACAAATGGCAACTCAAAAGGTTTGCCCAACTTGTAATGGAACTGGTAAAGTAATAAAAGAACCTTGCCCAGAATGTAGAGGAAAAGGAACTGTAAGAAAATCTGTGAAGATAAAAGTAAAAATACCAGAAGGTATAGATGAAGGACAGACAATTGTATTAAAAGGAGAAGGCGAGCCAGGAAAAAACGGAGGACCTAAGGGAGATTTATACATAGTAGTTCATGTAAAAAGACACAGCGTATATTCAAGAAAAGCGGAGCATGTATTGTGCGAAGTGCCAATAACTTTTACGGGAGCAGCTTTGGGAACAGAAATAGAAATACCAATGGTAGATGGAACCAAGGAAAAATTTAGAATTCCAGAAGGAACACAAACAGGTACAAAATTTACTATTAAAAATAAAGGCTTTAAAAGTATAAATGGAAAATGGAGAGGTGATTTTGTATTTACAGTCGTAGTACAAGTGCCAAAAAGATTAACACATGAGCAAAGAGAGCTTTTAGTAGAACTTGCAAAAACTATGAACGAACAACCACCACTTAAGAGAAAAGGTATCTTTGGTTAGAAATTGTATAAAAGAAAAATAAGAATAGATATAAAATTATAAAAAACAACACGAAGGAAAAAGATAAAAATTTTTCTTTCGTGCCATTTTTTTATTTAGGAGAAGAATATGGATTATATAGATAATATGCACAAAACTTTAGATAAAATTATGCATATGCAACATAATATTATGACTTCAATAGTAAATATGGCAGAAGACGAAATAAAAAGAAGACCACAATCAGCAATTTCAGAAGGTCTGTTAAAAAAAGAATTTGAAGATTTAGGTAAGCAGTATGTTGAGCTTAGAAAAAGAATGAATACATATAAAGTACAAGAATATAAAGGGAAAAAAAGTCTATTTGAAGGAACTACTATTGTAGTTGACGAAGAAGAAGCAAAAAAAGATGATAATTTAATATTAGATGTAAGAGATGATGCTAAAAGCTATGTAAGAGAAGCTTATGAAACTATGCAATTTATTCCAAATGATGAAGCTGGTTTACCTTCTATATATGATGGAGATAAAGCAGAAGGTTTAAGAGAATTAGAATACGAAATGTATGAATACAATCTGCTTGCAATTGAAAGTAAAGGTGATTTGGAAGGCATAGATATTTCACTAATGCCATATAGGTGTAGTGCAATAATTATAGAAGATATGGCACAAAGAAAAGCATTTCAAAATAGTTATAGCAAAATTTCTAAAATTATCGAAGATGTAGAAAATCCAGAAAAATATCCATATCTAAGTAAAGGACAAAGAGAAAAAATTAGAGAAGAACTAATATATATGAAGTATGAAGAAAAATTTAAAATACTTAATCAAGAGCATAATGGAATTTTAACAAAAGATATGCCTATAAGTAGAGCTATTGAATCGGCTCAAAAACTAGATGCAGTATATTTAATGTTAAATTTATCTGAAGAAGATTTTGATAGATTTTATAAGCCTATGGTCTTAGAATATTTAGCAGATATAAAAGAAGATGTAAAGAATATATTTAGAGAATATAGACCAACTAAAAAGGCTGAGAAAGATTCAGTTTCAAAAGTAAAGAAGGTAGTTGAAAAAGCAAAAAAAATAAAAGATAGTTTAGCAGAAAATAGAACTAGACTGTTAAAAAGTAAATCAAAAAAGAATGTTAAACCAGAAGCACCAGACGATAGATAAAAGATTAAGTTAAGTCAAGAATACAAAATTTTAAATTTAATATTGAAATAGTTAAATTAATTTGATAAAATATTTGCAAACATATTTTTGGAGTAAGACCTAAAAACAATAAGAATTAAAGAATAAACAAAGGAGAATAAATTGGAATTAAAAGGGCAAATAGAAGAATTTATATATCAAAACGAAGCAAATAGCTACACTATTGCAGTATTTCAAACTCAAGAGCAAGACTTAGTTACAATAGTCGGATATTTGCCTTTTATTGCAGTAGGAGATTCTCTAAAATTAGAAGGAAAAATGGTTGTACATCAGGAGTATGGCGAACAATTTAAAGTAGAAAGTTTTGAAAAACTAATGCCAGAAACAGCGGCTGCTTTAGAAAAATATTTAGCAAGTGGAACGATAAAAGGAATTGGACCAGTAACAGCACATAAAATAATAGAAAAATTTGGAGAAGATAGTATAAATATATTCAAATTTGAACCATTAAGATTAGCTGAAATAAAAGGAATATCTAAAGATAAAGCTTATGAGATAGGAGAAGAATTTAACGAAAAATGGGAGCTATGGCAAATAGTAGGCTTTTTAGAAAAATTTGGAATAGGAGCAAACAATAGCAAAAAAGTATTTGATGCTCTTGGAAAAGATGCAGTAGAAAAAATAGAAGATGATCCATATATACTAATAGATATAGTATATGGAGTTGATTTTCATAAAATAGATAGAATTGCTTTAGAAATAGGAATTCAAAAAGATAGTGATAGTAGAATAAAAAGTGGAATAAAGTATGCATTATTACTTGCAAGCTATAATGGAAATACTTGTGTTCAAAAAGAAAGTCTAATAGTATATGTAGAAGGATTATTAGAAGTAGATAGAAAATTAATAGAAAATGTATTAATAAATCTAAATATGCAAAAGGAAATTGTAATAGAGGATTTTAAAGGAGAAGAGTGGGTATATTTATATCCATTTTATAAGGCAGAAACTAATATTGCTGAAAGATTAATGAAGCTTCAAAATTTTAAAAATATTAAGTATATAAAAAATTTTAAAGAAGAAATAAACAAACAAGAGACAAAGCAAAATATAAAATTATCAGAAAAACAATTTGAAGCGATAGAACAAATTAATGAGAATAATGTATGTATAATAACAGGAGGACCTGGAACTGGAAAAACTACTATTATAAAATGTATGTTAGATTTATATAAAAATCATAAAAAAAAGGTAGTTTTGTGTGCACCAACGGGAAGAGCTGCTAAAAGGATGACTGAAACAACGGGAGAAGAGGCAAAAACAATACATAGATTATTAGAAATAGGAAAGATAGAAGAAAATAAATTAGAAAGTATAGATACAGATATATCTCCTATTGATGCAGATGTTTTAGTAATTGATGAGATGTCAATGGTAGATATATTTTTAATGAACTATATAGTGAAAGCTTTATTTTTAGGTAGCAAATTAGTACTAGTAGGAGACTCTAATCAATTACCATCTGTGGGACCAGGAAGTATTTTAAAAGATTTAATAGAATCTGAAAAAATTCCTACTGTTTCATTAAATAAAATTTTTAGACAAGCTGCTAAAAGTAAAATAATAGTTAATGCACATAATGTTAATAATGGAATTACTTTTATTGGTAAAAAGGATTACGAACCAGATTCAGAAGAAGATTTCTTTTACATAAATGAAGCAAATCAAGATAAAATGCTCTATCAAGTAGTTTCACTTAGTAAAGAAAGATTAAAAAAATATGGAGATTATGATTTCTTTTCAAATATACAAGTATTAACGCCAACTAAGAAAGGAAAAATAGGAACAAAAGAATTAAATAAAAGCTTACAAGAAGCCTTAAATCCTGCCAGAGATGATATACTAGAGAAAAACTATGGTGGTGTAACCTTTAGAGAAGGCGATAGAGTAATGCAAATAAAAAATAATTATGATATATATTGGGAAAAAGGCAGAGAGGAAATCAATATTAAATACGAAAATGGTACAGGAATTTTTAATGGAGAACTTGGAAGAATTACAAAAATAGATTTAGAAGAAAAACAAATAGAAGTATATTTTGATGATAAAAAAACTGCTTGGTATGCCTTTTCTGAACTAGATGAGTTAGAACATGCTTATGCTATTACAATACATAAAGCTCAGCGGAAGTGAGTTTGATGTTGTAATTTTAGCAATTCCACCTTCATCTAATATGTTACTTACTAGAAATTTATTGTATACAGGAATAACTAGAGCTAAAAAGCTTTTAGTTATTATAGGTAGTAACAAATTAATAGAATTTATGATTCAAAACTCTGAAAATAGAAAAAGAAATACAGGACTTCAAGAAAAGCTAAAAAATATGTAACTAAAAAAGAACCTTAAGTATTTTGCTTAAGGTTCTTTTTCTATTTGATAAAATTCTAACATTATCAGTAAATAATGTCAATAATTAAGAAAAAATATAAATGTAAAAAATAGATTTTAGAAAGATGAAAAACACTTATAAATATTTATTTTTAAGTATTTATAAGTGTTTTTTTATTTCTTTAAGCAAAATACTTAAGGAAAATCCATAAAAATAAAAAAGAGAAGTTTTGAAATGGTTTTCTTTCAAGAAAAAGCAAAAGTCATTAGACATGTTTGTTTTTTATGGATTAAAGGAGAAAAGATTAAATTCTTTTCTCCCAATTAAATTATAAAAATAAACATAGGAGGAAAAGCTTAAATGAACGAAAGAAAATCATTTCAAACATTGAAACAGAAAAAACGGAATAACACTAATAGCGCTAGTAATATCAATAATAGTAATGCTAATATTAGCGGGGGTAAGTTTAAATGCAGTAATTCGGAGACAATGGAATAATTACACAAGCACAAAATGCAACTTATGCACAGAGTGTAGCAGCATTAGAGGAATTTTTGAACCAATATTATGTTTCTCATTATGATACATTACCACAAGACGCTAATAATAAAGTAGAAGCATTGCAATCTAATATTGAAAGTAGCTCTTGGTTTTGGATGCCTAAAAATTATGGCTTTGGTGCTTTAAATTATGTTGTTACTTCTGATGGACAAATGTGTTATTTTATTGATAAAAGCGCTTTTGAAGCTAATTCAAATAGTAATATAAGTCTAAAAGGTGGAGATGCAGGAGATAATACATATCAAGATTATGCTAATTTTAATGATGTATATGGAGTTACATCAGACCTTAAAGTATATTATTGTGCTTCTGGAAAAGATAGTATAGTAGGAATAGATGATTCAGAAATAGATTTAGATGATCCAAATAGAGAAGTATTTGCAGCAGGTAGTGCATTTTCTAATATAATTAATAATGGTGAGAAAATTACAGCACAGGATATAAAAAAAGTTACTTCACTTGAAATAGATGGCTCATCTGGTGCTATGTTAACAGATTTATATAATTTAACATCTCTAAAAAAATTAACATTAACAAATTATAAAGGTTCACTCGAAGGAATACAAAATGCAGTACAAATAACAGAAATAATGATGAAAAATTGCACAATATCAGATTATTCTGCTTTAGGTAATTTAGGTAGCAAATTAAATAAATTATATCTATATTGTATTGATGATAATGAATTAACAAAATTTAGTACGGACTTAGCAAGTGCAGAATTTAGTAATTTAGAGTATTTTGGAGTAGTTGGAAATATAAGTTATCTAAGTGAAGTAAATTATATGAGTGCATCATATGCAACTACAAAATCTTCTAGAACAATAACAACTACTTTACCACTTTCAAATTTAAGTGACACTACTAAAAAGGCTATAAAATTTATGAATTTGCAAAATAACAATATAACAACTTTAGAAGGAATTACAGATTATAGTAATGTTTATTTATTGAGAGCAGAAGATAATAATTTAGATACTTTAAAAGGTATTGAAAATATGAGTGGCTTAAGATATTTATATGCACCAAATAATAATTTAGGAGCAAATGAAGGAGCTGAGAGAAATGAAGAAACAGATGCTTTAAGTTTTATTAATTATTCTGCAAAATTATATTTAGCTTGTTTGCAAAATAATGAGATTATATGGGTAGATTATTTAAAAGAACAAAATGCGTTATCTCTTTTAAGATTAGCTGGAAATAGTAATTTTGATTTAGCTTCTGTTACTAGAATTGCAGATATATATTTACCAATTGTTGTTTCAAATAAAAGTATTGATAGTAAATATTTAGAATATTTAACAACATCATCAAATTTTTCATATAAAAATTTAGCAGAAACAGATACAGAAAAAATTACATATTTAAAAAATTTAGATAGTTCTCAAAAAGCTTTAGTAAAATATATGGATTTAAGTGGTAGTACAGTTTCAAATACCACTCTAAATGAAATTTTAAAAGATTATAATAATTTAGAAGAATTAAATTTAAACAATTGTACAAATTTAACAAGCTTTGACTTTTTAGAGGGAAAAACAAAATTAGTACAAATTTTATTTAATAATACTGGAATTGTAGGAGATGAGGTATCAAAATTAGATACATACGCAACAGCAGTAACTTCTTTTATGTGTAATAATCCTAAAATAGATTTAACAAAAATGCAAAAAACCATATCAAGAACAAGTTGCTATAATGGAAAAGCAGGATACACAACTTACTGCGGAGCTGGACTTCAAAACACAGAGCTAAAAAAGCAATTAGAAAAATGTACAGAAATTACATATATAACAACAAATGGTATGTGTGAAGATGATATTACTTTAGATTTAAGTAACACTAAATTAACATCTATATATTTTCAAAGTTCTGGTTGCTCAATAATTTTACCATCTAGTATAACTACAATAAAATCTTTTTATATGGATAATGAAAAAACAATTTTAAATTTTCAAAATCTAGCAAACCAAACTTTAGAGAAAGTACCATTTGGACATTTTGGAAGATTAGATTTTAATACAACATATAAAACAATATTAGATCAACTAAAAAATTATAATATAACTGTAAATAATTTAATTTTAGATCTTAGAGCAAAAGAATATATTTCTGAAGATATAATATCTGCTATGAAAGATGTAAATATAAAAAATATAAACTTTGGAGGTGGTACTTCACAAGAAACATTTAATTTTGTTGCCTCAAGTTGGACAAATAAATTAAAAAATGTAACTTCAATAACAATGAGAGGTATAAACTTACAAAATTTAGATTTTCTAAGTGAAAATACAAATTTAACCTCTTTAAGTTTAATAGATTGCCATATTTCAGACATATCAGGAATAAGCAATTGTACAAAACTAGAAAGTTTAGATTTAAGCGGAACTACAAATGGTTTTTCAAGTTTACAAGCTTTAGAGAATATGAATAAATTAACTACGCTAAATTTAAATAATTGTAATGGAATTTACGATACTTATGGAGACATAAGAAATTTAGAAATTTTAGCAGATTTACATCAAACTGGTTCATTAACTACTCTAAACTTTACAGGAAATTCTTCAATTATGGACTGGTCACCATTAACTAATTTAGGCTGGAAGCAATCAACTGGTAGTTTTTAGAATATAGAAAGGAAAAAGATTATGAAGAAAAAATTACTAATTATAGCATTTATTATTTTACTAGTTTTAATATCTATTTTCATTATAATAAAATCAAATAGTTCTAAAGAAGATTTTGTAGAGAGTAGTTCTTCTAATGTTACTTTTGAAAAAAATGAAACAACTGGTAATTATATTGTATATGACAAGGATGGAGATATAATAAAAGATGATGTATCCGAATCAGAAAAATATGTTTATGAAGACTTTCCAGATTATTCTCCAGGTTTTTAGTTTAAATTTTTAAACGGTTTTCATATAAAAAAAGAGCTTAAATTATTTTGCTAGTGAAGAGATATTCATAAAATAGAAAGATTAACTTTTTTGTCAATAAAGCTCATATAAAACACTATTTTAAATAAAAAAACAATAAAAAGAAAAAAGGAGTCAATGACTTCTTTTTTTTCGCTAAAACTTCCTAAAATTCTTCAAAGGAGATTTTATTTAAAATATAGAATATTAAAACAGAACAAAAGAAAAAGGAGGTCAGTTTAGTGAATGTAAAACATTTTATTGAGGACAAGGTGCTGGTGTTTGAAATAACAGAAGAATTGGACCATCACATATCAGAGATTATTAGAAGGAGAATAGATTATGAGATTCAAAGATTTATGCCTAAAAGAGTTATACTTGATTTTAATCGTGTTGTATTTATGGATAGCGCCGGAGTGGGATTAGTAATAGGAAGGTATAAAACAGCTTGTAGTTATGGTACCAAGCTAGAAATGGTAAATGTAAGTCCGAAGATAAGAAGAGTTTTTGAAATGGCAGGAATATTAAAAATTATTCCAATTATTCAAGACGAAAAAATAGTAAATGGTTAATATAAGACTAACTGTGGAAAGGAATTTTACAATGGACAGACTGGTAAAAAATGAAATGAAAATAGAATTTTTAAGTAAATCAGCAAATGAAGCTTTTGCAAGAATTGCTGTAGCTGCTTTTGCAACACAGCTTGATCCAACTATAGAAGAAATTGCTGATATAAAAACTTCTGTATCAGAAGCAGTAACCAATAGTATTATTCATGCATATCCAAATTCAGAAGGAATTGTTAGGGTAAGAGCAAAGCTATATGAAGATGAAATAGAAATAGAAGTATCAGATAATGGTGAAGGAATAGAAAATATTGAAGAAGCAAAAGAGCCACTATATACTACTAGGGGAAATTTAGAAAGATCAGGTATGGGCTTTACTATAATGGAGAGTTTTATGGATTCTTTAAAAGTAGAATCAATAGTGGGTCTTGGAACTAAAATAACAATGGGAAAAAAGATAAAAAAGGAAAAGGAGTTTTCTGTAAATACATACGAAATTAAATAAATTAAATTTTTTATTAAGCATAGATAAATGCTTTAGGAGGTTTTATGTTTGAAAAAAATGAAGCTATGCTTAAAGGTGCAAGTCTTGGGAATTCTAAGGCTTTAGAAAAAATGATAGAGATAAATAATGGTCTTATCTGGAGCATAGCAAAAAGATTTACAGGTAGAGGGTATGAGCTTGAAGACTTATATCAAATAGGATGTATTGGAATGATAAAATCTATTAAAAAATTTGATTTTAAATTTGGTGTAAAATTTTCTACTTATGCAGTGCCATATATTTTAGGTGAAATAAAAAAATTTCTTCGTGATGATGGAATTATAAAAGTAAGTAGAAGCATAAAAGAACTTGGAATAAAAATAAAAGAGATTGAAAAAGAATATGTACTAAAAAAAGGAGAATCTATTTCTGTAAAGAAATTATCTGATTTATTAAAGGTACCAGAAGTAGATATAGTATCTGCAATAGAAGCCTCAAAACAAGTAGAGTCCATTAATGAAGAAGTATATGAAGATGGAAAGTCTACGAAAATTGATAAAATAGTAAGTAATCGTGATGAGCAAGGAAAGATTATAGATAAAATAGTATTAAATGAAATGGTAAATTCACTAAAAGAAAGAGATAAAAAAATTATTGTACTTAGATTTTACAAGGAAAAAACTCAAACACAAGTAGCAAAAATTCTTGGAATTTCTCAAGTACAAGTTTCAAGAATAGAAAAAAGAATTTTAAAAGATTTAAAAAATAAATTGATTAAAGAAAATGCTTCATAAATAAAAAATTTTCTAAAAGGATATAAATATGTTTAAGAAGATTTTTAAATATATAATTTTCGCAGTGGTAGTCGCAATAATATTACCTTTTTTGGCAAATAAAGAAAAAGTGCAAGAAACTTTATCAAATGAAGTAATAGAAGAAAAGAGTGAGCCTTTTAACTATGGAGATTATACTACAATAAATTTATTACACACAGAAGATGGTAGTGTCGAGAGTCTAAATTTAGATGATTATTTATTAGGAGTTGTATCAGCTGAAATGCCTGCAAGTTTTGAGTTAGAAGCATTAAAAGCCCAGGCAGTTGTAGCAAGGACTTATACTATATACAAAATAAAAAATGGTAGTAAACACGAAAATGCATCTATTTGTGACAGTGCTTTATGTTGCCAAGCTTGGATTTCTAAAGAAAATAGGCTAGCAAGATGGGAAGAAAGTAAAAGAGATGAATATTGGAATAAGATAGTAGAAGCAGTAGAGACAACCAAAGGAAAAGTAATATTATATCAAAATGAACCTATTAATGCTTTTTTTCACAGTAATAGTGGCGGAAAAACAGAAAGCCCAGAATATGTTTGGGGAGGAAGCCTTCCATATTTAGTAAGTGTGGAAACTAGTGGAGAAGAAGCATATAGTAGTTATAATTCAGAAGTAAATATATCAAAAGATGAATTAGTTGCAAAAATGCTAGAAAAATACTCTGATTTCAATATAGATTTTGGTAGCTCTGATGCCGTTCAAATAAAGGAATATACAGAAGCAGGAAGAGTAAAAACTATTAAGATAGGAAACAAAAATATTTCTGGAGTCGAAGCTAGAACTTTGTTTAATTTAAAATCTGCTAAGTTTTCTGTAGAAATAATTGAAAATAATATTCGTTTTTCAGTAATTGGCTATGGACATGGTGTTGGCTTAAGTCAGACTGGAAGCGATAGTTTAGCAAAACAAGGAAAAAATTATATTGAAATTATTAAACATTATTACAAAGATGTGGAAATAAGTGAATAATCTTCAAAAAAATGCAAATACTTAAAACATAATGAAATTCTATAAAGAAAGGAAGAAAATATGAGTAGAAGAGATTTTTTTGAAGAAGAAAAGATGAGTAAAATTGTTAAAATTTTTGGAATAGTGCTAGTAATTTCTATAATTGCTTTTGTTATTATTTTTACAATATATAATAGGAAATTAAAAGAAGAGGCAAATTTAAGCGTATTAGATTTAGGAGCTATAAATACTATTGTAGCAAATGATAATACTGTTTCAGCAAGTTTTAGTGAAGATAAGGGAAAGGAAAATAACATTGTAGAAAATGCTTTGGCTAATACGGTAAATGATAAAGTAGAAGAAAATACTACAAGTACAGAAAAGAGCAAGAAAACAAATACTAGTTCACAAAATACAGCCAAGGTTTCATCAACTAATACTGTAAATAATACAGCAAATAATATTGCACAAACTACCGATAAAGAAAATACAGTAGTAAATAACTCTACTGAAAATACTGTTACAAATACTACAGAAAACACAGATAGTGGTAACAAAGTGGAAAATAATTTGAGTTTTATGGCACCAGTAGCAGGTGAAATTTCAAAAGATTTTGCAAATGATACTTTAATATATTCAAATACTTTAGAAGAGTGGACAACACATTTAGGAATAGATATAAAAGCAGAAAGAACTTCTATAGTAGTAGCTTCTGAAGCAGGAAAAATAGAGAGTATAAAAACAGATCCAAGATATGGTTTAACCATAACTATAGATCATGGAAATGGTTATAAAACAATATATTCAAATCTACTAACAACAGAGTTTGTACAAATAGGAGAAACTGTTGAAAAGGGACAAACTATAGCAACAGTAGGAGATACTGCAAGCTTTGAAATTTTAGATGAACCACATCTTCATTTTGAAATGTATATTAATGGGGAAGCTGTAAATCCAACTTTATATTTTAAATAATTAATTAAAAGATTTCTATGTTTTGGCATCTGCTAAAATATAGAAATTTTTTGTTTTTATTAGGAAAAATTTTATATTGAAAAGTTTTTTTTTTTATGTTAAACTAATATATATTATGTGAGAGAGGAATGATAAAAGATGAATAAAATGAAAATAATGAAGAGAATTATTGCAATAGTTTTATTGCTTTTAATGGTATTTTCTGTTTGTGGTACACTTATATTTTATTTAATTGCAGCATAAATTTTTAAAATATAGGAAGGATAAATTGATGATCGAAAATTTAGCAGAATCTTTTAAAATTTTATATGAACAAAACATACTAACTTATTTAAAAAGTTTATATTTATATCCAATAAAATTAATTACACTTATAATAGATCTTGTAATAGTTTGCTTTTTAGCTTATAAAGTATTTCAAATGCTAAAAAACACTAGAGCTTGGCAATTACTTAAAGGAATTATAGTACTTGTTTTAGTAACAGTGATAAGTAAATTTTTAAATCTATACATATTAAACTATATACTATCTTCTGTAATGACATATGGTGTTTTTTTACTGATTGTAGTTTTCCAACCAGAGCTTAGAAGAGCTCTAGAGCAGATAGGAAGCTCAAATAGATTTAGCAGATTATTTGGTTTAGAAAAAGATATAGATGCAAAAAAGAAGGAAAACATATATAGAATAGCTATTGCTGCTACAGAGCTTTCTAAAACAAAAACAGGAGCATTGATTGTAATAGAAAGAGATATAAAAATACAAGATATAATTGCAACAGGAATACCAATAGATGCAGAGATATCACCACAGCTTTTAGTAAATATATTTGTTCCAAATACTCCCCTTCATGATGGTGCAGTAATAATAAGTGATAATAAAATAGCAGCAGCCTCTTGTATGTTACCTTTATCTGATGATAAAGATATAGCAAGAGAATTGGGGACTAGACATAGAGCAGCAATTGGAATTTCTAAAGAATCAGATGCAATAGTAGTTGTAGTTTCAGAGGAAACAGGAAAAATGTCAATTGCTAAAAATGGAACTTTAATAGCTGATGTAAGAGAAGATGTTTTAAAGAAAATTTTAATAAAAAATCTTTTAACAGAATCAAATAATAAAAAAGAAAAAAATCAAGAAGAAAAAAAATCTGAAGAAAAAAAATAAAAGTAAGCCTTAGAAAATATATTTTCTAAGGCTTTATTTTTAGATTTCATCCATATTATCTATAGAAATATTATTCATCTTTCTAGAAGCTGTAACAGTGTATTGATTTTCAATTTTTTCTTGCTCGCTTCCAGTATAGCAGACTGTTACATAAATGCGATAAGCCCCATTATCTAAAGTTTCTATAGAATTAATTAAAATAGTATAGTCAATTGGTGATGATTGGTTAGCTCTATTTAAATATGTGGCCATATTTTCTTTAGCTAGATTTATTTCTTCAATACTTAAATCATATAGATTTACTAAATGAAAAGTAGTATCAAAAGGTTCTGATAAATTTGTAGCTACGATAGAAGTTATTTTATAAGGTACATAGCTAAAGTTTTCGTTTAGAGTTACATTTATAGAAACTTCGTAGTCTACATTTTTATCTAAAGTAGTTCTAGTAATTTTTGCTGTTACATTGTAACCAGCATCTGTTTCTCTTGCAATTTGTACATCAGTACAATTGTATTGCTCAAGTATATTTGATTTAGTACCGTAATCGTAAGAGTTTGAGAAAGTAGAATAAGTAACATAATCTACATAAGTAGGTAGAGTCCCAGTTATTTCACTTCCGCTTATATCGTAAATAAATTTATTTATATTATCTTGTGTTTTTGCAAATTGTGTATTAGTAGTATCTAAGCTTGCTGTTTTAATAGATTGAGAGTCAAAGTATTTCATTGCAATATATATATAGATAGTATTTTTCTCAAGTTCATCATTATTTAAATTAGTTAAACGATTAATAGCATAAGCATAGCTATTTAAAAAATCTTTAAAATTTTCTAGATCCAGAGTATCGCTAGGTAGAGTATTAGTAGTATTAGAATTATTAGTAGTTTCGTTTACAAGTGAATTACTAGTAAATGTGTTTGTTCCATTGAAAGTTTTATCTATAAGAGAAATTGATTCTTCAAATTCTTTTGGAGCTTCAGCTAAATCTGAATCCGAGCTACTCTCGTATAAATATAGTACAAAAGCTATTATTAACAGCACTATAATAAAAATAAATATAAAAAAACTTTTCTGTGCTTGAGAAATTTTTTTAGGTTTAATTTGCTCATTTGGAATATAATTATTTATTACATTTTTATTAGAATCTGTAATAAATTTATCTTGTGCTAATTTTTCTTTTATTTTCTTATCTTTATTATTAAAATTATCCATATGAACCTCCATTAATTTTCAAATAATATATTGTCTAAAGCTGTACGAGATTTTTCAATTCTCTTATGTACTTCATGTTCAGAAATCCTAAGTAACTTAGAAATTTCGTGAGTGGGAATACCAATGTAAAAATATAAAAGAGCTGTCAATCTAAGTTCTATTTCTAATTTTGAAATACATTGTTCTACCAAAGAGTTTTTTTTATAATCTTCATAGGATGTGTAAGGTTCTGCTGGTGGAAGTGCTTTAGGATTTTTAGCCTTGCTTTCTTCTAATGCATTACAAGTTAAAATAAGCTGATTTAAAATCCATATTAGAAAGTTATTCTCACTTTTACAGCTTTTTATTTCACGAAAAGCTACAAAAAAAGTTCTTTCTAAAGCAAGATTTATTTCACTTTCTTCTTGAAAAAATACTCGTGCAGTTTTATAAATTGCATATTGATTTTCTAAAATTAATTGCTCAAAGGAAAATTTATTTCCATTTTTGGCATCTTCTAAATAGTTCATAAAAAACCTCTTATCAAATATTTAAGTTTAAATTATTCTGATAACTATAATTAAATTATTGCATATTTTTAAAAATTGGTCAATTCAAACACAGAAAATATTGTAATTAGTTTTTAAAATAAAAGCAAAAATAAAAATAATGTCGAAAAAACTGTTAACATAATATTTGACTAAAAACATAAAAAGTGTTATAATTCAAAAGGAAACTGATTGTTAGGTTTGCTGAAAGTACAGCGGAGGTATTAACATGAAAAAAGGAGAGAACTTAAGAGAGGCTCTGCTAAGAGCCATAGGCACACGGGATGAGGATTTTAAGAAGGCGCAAGTAACAAGAGAACAGGTGGATTGCTTAGGAAATATCTACATAAAAGAGCAACATCAAATTCACATGATCGTTGATGTGCTGGTTTCGTATCCATCGCTTATAAGAAATCTGGCTGACTGGAAGGATGTTCAAGATATTGCGCTTGCATCCGCACATAATCAAATAAAGCCAGTGCTAAAGAGAGAAGGAGAATCCGTTTATATCGAGTGTAATTAACAATTAACAGCATAAGGAAAAATAGCATAAAAACTATTGCGGAGAGCGAATGCTCTCCTTTCCTTATATATTAGATAAAATAATATAACTATAATTAATTTCTAAATTTTATATAAAGTTAAATATTAGAATTGACAAAAATATTACATGTAAATATAATGAAAAATGAAAATATAAGAATATGTTAAGTGAATGGAGAGATAAATGAGAAATATAAAACTAGTTATAGAATATGATGGTAAGAGTTTTAATGGATGGCAAAAACAGCCAAATAAATTAAATATTCAAGGAGAAATAGAAAAAGCAATAGAAGAAATTACTGGAGAAAAAATAGATTTAATAGCTTCAGGTAGAACTGATGCTGGAGTACATAGCTTAGGTCAAGTTGCAAATTTTAAAACTAATAGCACAATAGATGTAGAGAAAATTCCATATGCAATAAACTCAAAATTAAAAAAAAGCATTGTAATTAAATCAGCAGAAGAAGTTCCAGAGAGATTTCATAGCAGATATTCTGTTCACTCAAAAACTTATAGGTATACTATAAATAACTCTAAATTTGGAACAGCTTTATATAGGGATATGGAGTATCATTTTCCAATTGAGCTAGATGAAAAGAAAATGCAAAAAGCAGCTAAGTTTTTCGAAGGTGAACATGATTTTAAAGCATTTAAGGCTAGTGGAACTAGTAGTAAAAGTAGTGTAAGAACTATATATAAAGCAACTGTAGAAAGAAAAGATGATAGAGTAATAATAGAGCTTACAGGAAATGGATTTTTATATAATATGGTTAGAATAATTGCAGGAACTTTAATAGATGTAGGAATAGGAAAGATAAAGCCAGAAGAAGTAAAAGAAATTATAGAAAAAAAAGAAAGAAAAAATGCAGGAAAAACTTTACCAGCAAGAGGACTTTGTCTACTAAAAGTTGATTATTAAGTTGTAACGAAAATGAGTAATATGAATATTATATATTAACTTCTAATTTAAGGAGGAATATAAAATGAATATATTACTTATTTTTTTTGCTATACCAGTTGCAATAATAATCCTTTCTATAATTTTAGAAACTTTATTAAAAAATCCGTATAAGGTAGCTGGAATATTTTTTTCAATTTTTCTAGTAGTGGCATTTGCTTTAGGAACTACACCAGCTCTTATAGCAATAGTTATAGGATATACTATACTATCTTTATTAACAGCTTTTTTAGTAAAATTATTTTGTAATAGAAAGAGTTTTTTTCACTATCCAAACTGCTATAATTTAAATAGCAATATGTATATGGAAGATGATTTCTGCGAAAATAATGAAAATTGCCAATATAATTTAGACTCAAACTATAGATATAATAATCGTTTTCGCAATTAATATATTTAAAGTAGCTTTCTTTAATTTAAGAAGGCTTTTTATTTTAATTCTAAGGCTAAACTTGAAATACCATATTTATAATGATATAATTCTAATGTAAATGAGGTGAGAAAAATAAAATTAGCAGTAATATCAGATATACATGGAAATAGTGTAGCTTTAGAACAAGTTTTATTAGATGCAAAGAAAAATAATGTGGATGAATATATTTTTCCAGGTGATTTAATAAACGATCTTCCTTTTGGAAATGAAACTTTAGAGTTAGTAAAAAATACAAGTGATTACCTAATAGAAGGAAATAAAGAAGAATATATAAAAGAATACAATAGAGCACATTATTTTTGGAATAATTTACAATTTAAAAATATTATTTTTATGAATAATGAGCTTTCTAAAGAAAATCAGAAACTAGTATGTTCTTTGCCAATTACTTTAAATCTAGAATTTGAAGGAGTAAGTTTTAAAATTGCACATGGTTCGCCAGAAAGTGTTGAGGAACAGATACATAAAAAGGATGAAAACTTAATAGATAAATATACTAAAACACTAAAGGAAGATGTTTTAGTATTTGGACATACTCATGAGCCTGTTTGGTACAAAAGAGTAAATGGAAAATTAATTGTAAATGCAGGGTGTATGGGAGTATCTCCATATTATAAATCTATGGCAGAATATATAATTTTACATATAAAAAATAAAGAAGTAGAAGTAGAAAAAAGATTAATTCCTTATAAAACAGAAATTGTAAGAGAGAAGATAAAGAAATGTGGAATTTTAGATACAGATAGAGTTTTAATGAGCTTAACTTATGCAGCTTTAACAGGCAATGGAGAAATTAGACATAAGTTTTTTGTTGATGCTAAAAATAGTATGAAGGAAAGAAATCACAATTTATACAAAAGTGATGCAGAAGGTATTTATAAATATTTTAAACTATATGATGATGATATCTGGATAAATACATACAATAAATATAAAAATTATTTTGAATTTTAGAAAGGAAAAATAAATAAGATGAGACTAGACAAATTTTTAAAAGTAAGCAGAGTAATAAAAAGAAGGACCGTAGCAAATGATGCAGCAGATATGGGAAGAGTTTCTGTAAATGGTAGAGTGGTAAAACCTAGTTATGAAGTAAAAGAAGGAGATATAGTAGAAATAAAATTTGGAGATAAAGTCTCTAAGTTTCAAATAATAAAAATCCCAAAAGTTGCAGGAAAAAATGTTGGAGAATTAATAAAAATATTATAAATTTGGAAATCCCCCTCAGAAAGCTGAGGGGGATTTTGTTAGGTGCTTAAACCCCTAAGCCGACCACAGTTGATTCAACCCAAGAGCCTAAGTCTTTCGAAAAGGGAAACATAAGTTAACAACGCTTAAGCCCCTAAAAGACAGCCCAGAGACGAATTCGTGACCGACAGTGTTTTCGATGCATTTGCATCTTCATGTTTAAACAGCTCCTTCTTCTAAAGCTCATTACAGTTTTGCAATGAGGTGCGGCACTATTTGCCAAAAAAATACATTAATAGTATAATTTTTGTTTTACAAAAAGTCAATAATGTTTTTCACTTTTACATAGAATCCTAATTTTTCTATATTATAAAATATTGATAAAAATACGAAGATGTGATATAACAATAAAGAATTTGATAATAAACAGTACTATAATTTATAAATTAATAGAGGAGCTTAATATGCCAGATTTTGTACATTTACACATACATAGTGAATATAGTTTGCTAGATGGAATGTGTAGAATTAATGAGTTACCCAAAAGAGCAAAAGAATTAGGAATGAAAGCTATTGCCTTAACAGATCATGGTGTTATGTTTGGAGCAGTTGGCTTTTTTAAAGCATGCCAAAAAGAGGGGATAAAACCTATAATTCGGTTGTGAGGTATATGTAGCACCAAGAAGCAGATTTGAAAAAGAGGCAGGAATAGATGATAAATACTATCATTTAATTTTACTTGCAAAGAATAGTGTTGGATATCAAAATCTTATAAAATTAGTTTCTTTATCTTATACAGAAGGCTATTATTATAAACCTCGTATAGATCATGAAATTTTAGAAAAATATAAAGATGGACTAATCTGTTTAAGTGCTTGTTTAGCTGGAGAAGTTAATAGAGCGATAATGAGTAATAATTTAGAAAAAGCAAAAGAAGTTGCTTTATGGCATAAAAATATCTTTGGAGAAGATTATTATTTGGAAATACAAAATAATGGTTTGCCAGAGCAAGTTATAGCTAATCAAAATTTAATAGCTTTATCCAAGGAATTAGATATTCCATTAGTTGCTACAAATGATGCACATTATTTAAAGCAAGAAGATAGTTATAATCATGAAATTTTATTGTGTATTCAAACAGGCAAAAAGATGACAGATGAAGATAGAATGAGATTTGAAACAAATGAATTTTATGTAAAATCTCCAGATGAAATGGCAGATTATTTTTCAAATGTTCCAGAAGCTATTGAAAACACAGTAAAAATAGCAGATAAATGTAATTTTGAATTTGAATTTGGCGTAACTAAACTACCAAATTATGATGTACCAGAAGAATTCAAAACACATGAAGAATATTTTAGAAAATTATGTCAAGATGGAATAAAAGAAAGATATGGAGAAAATCCATCAAAAGAAGTTTTAGATAGATTAGAATATGAGACTAAAATTATAGAAAAAATGGGATATGTAGATTACTATCTAATAGTTTGGGACTATATACATTATGCTAAATCGGTAGGAATACCAGTTGGACCAGGCCGTGGCTCTGGAGCAGGTTCAATTGCAGCCTATGCTATAGGAATAACAGACATAGATCCACTAAAATATAATTTACTTTTTGAAAGATTTTTAAATCCAGAAAGAATAAGTATGCCAGACTTTGATGTTGATTTTTCAGATGAAAGAAGACAAGAAGTTATAGATTATGTATCTAAAAAATATGGTAGGGATCATGTTTCTCAAATTGTTACTTTTGGTACAATGTCAGCAAGAAGTGTTATTAGAGATGTGGGTAGAGTTTTAGATGTACCTTATGGAGAAGTAGATAAGTTGGCAAAAATGATTCCAATGGAAATACACATAACTATAGATAAAGCTTTGGAAGAAAATAGAGAGCTAAGAGAAATTTACGAAACAGATGAGATTACTAAAAAAATAATAGACATAGCAAAAGGCTTAGAAGGAATGCCAAGAAATGCTTCAACACATGCTTGTGGTGTAGTTATTACTAAAAATCCAGTAGATACTTATGTTCCGTTATATGTAAATGATGGAAATGTTGTAGCACAATATACAATGACACTTTTAGAAGAATTAGGACTTTTAAAAATGGACTTTTTAGGTTTAAGAACTCTAAGTGTTATTGCCAATTGCTTAGACTTAATAAAGCAAAACAGGGGGATTGAAGTAAAATTTGATGAGAAAATGGATGACCCTAAAGTATATAGATTATGGCAAGAAGGTAAAACATCTGGCATTTTTCAGTTTGAAAGTGCAGGAATTACTAATTTTATGAAAGAATTAAAACCAGATTGCTTTGAAGATATTGTTGCAGGAGTTTCTTTATATAGACCAGGACCTATGGATCAAATTCCAAGATATATTAGAGGTAAGCAAAATCCTGGACATAATGAATATACACATCCAGCTTTAGAACCAATTTTAAATGTAACTTATGGTTGTATGGTTTACCAAGAACAAGTAATGCAAATAGTTAGAGATTTAGCAGGATACTCTTTAGGTAGAGCTGATTTAGTTCGTAGAGCAATGGGAAAGAAAAAGCTAGATGTAATGGCAAAAGAAAGAGAAGTGTTTATAAACGGACAAGTAGATGAAAATGGAAATGTAATAGTACCAGGCTGTGTTAGAAATGGTATTGATAGTGAGTCTGCAAATAAGATTTTTGATGAAATGGCAGAATTCGCAAAATACGCTTTTAACAAATCACATGCGGCAGCATATGCAGTAATTTCATACAGAACAGCTTATTTAAAAGCATATTATCAAGAAGAATTAATGGCTGCAACCTTAAACAGTTTTTTAGGAAATTTAGATAAAGTACCATTATATATAGAAGAATGCAAAAATATGGGAATTGAAATATTAAACCCTAGCATTAACGAAAGTGAAACAAAATTTACAGTTTCTAAAAATAAAATAAGATTTGGACTTCGGAAGTATAAAAAATGTTGGTCTTTCTGCAATTAATAGTATTGTAGAAGAAAGAAAGAAAAATGGAACTTACGATAGTTTTACCTCTTTTTGTGAAAGAATAAAAGATGAAGCAGTAAATAAAAAATGTTTAGAGAGTTTAATAAAAGCTGGAGCTTTTGATGAACTTGGAAAAAATAGAGCAACTTTACTTGCATCTTTTGAAACTATTGTAGATACTATTAGTAGCTACAATAAAAAAGGAATGGAAGACCAAGTATCGATGTTTGATTTACTTGGAGCATCAGAAGAAATACAAGAAACGCAAAAATATACTTTTGAAGAAAAAGCAGAAATGGATAAAAAAGATTTGCTAAATATGGAAAAAGAGGTACTTGGAATATATATTTCAGGGCATCCTTTGGAAAAATATAAGGAGCAAATAGAGAAAAATACTAATATTAATACATTGGATTTATTGCAAATAAATAATGATTTACAGGAATTCGGAAAAACCACTAATTATAAAGATGGACAAAATATAAAATTTATAGGAATTATAAATAAAGTAAAAAAGAAATTCACTAAAAAGAATACTATTATGGCTTTTATTACAATAGAAGATATGCTAGGTACAGCAGAAGTTATAGCTTTTGATAGTTGCTATTCTAAATATAGCAGTTCTATAATTGAACAAAATATAGTTTTTATAGAAGGAAGATTAAGTATTAGAGAGGATGAGGAACCTAAAATAGTTGCTTCTGTAATAGCTGATATAGATAATTACGAAACTAAAGCTACCAATACTGAGAATAATCAAAATAAAATAAAAACTTTAAATATAGACATAACAAACTTAATTGAAGAGCAAAAAGATAAATTAAGAGGAGCAATAAAATTTTTTAGTGGAGAAATGGCAAATGTAAGATTACAAATAACAGATAATGGAATAAAAAAGCCTTGTGGAGCTATTTTGTTAACAGACAAGATTTTTTCTAAATTTGAAAGCATTGTGGGAAAAGAAAATATAAGTTTAAATTAAAAAATTAAAAAAATAATTGAAATTTTTTAATGATATATGTAAAATATGTATATAGACAATTGAAAAATAAAGATTTAAGCAAAAGAAGAAAGGAATAAATTTTATAATGAAACAAAACAAAGGTCTAACATTAATAGCACTAGTAATAACAATAATAGTATTATTAATTTTAGCAGGGGTATCTATAGTTTTAACTTTAGGAGAAAATGGAATTATATCTAGAGCAACTACTGTTGAATCTACTTATAATCAGAGTGAAGTCTTAGAAGAACTAAAAACTTTAACTGCTGAAAAATATCTTGCTGTATATAATGAAACTTTAGGAAAAGATATAGAAACTAAATACAACACAGATATATTACTTAGAGATTTTTTTGATACAGAAAAAGATATAATAGATTATAATACTTCAATAGATGAAAATGGATATCGTTATTATTTAATTAAAATAGATAGTTTAAAAAGAAATATTACTAAATATGGAAAAGGTACTTGGGAAAATGGAGATATTTTTGCAATTAGAAGAACGGTAGCTGTTTCTGGAGAAAATGTTACTTTAGGAGCAGACTGTGAAGTATGCTATAAACCCAAAACTTCAGAAAGCACAGAAATTGTAAATATTGGAAAATTAGATATAAATCATCCTGTAAAATAGAACATAAAATTTTTATTATACTATTTAAAAACATATAAAAGGCACTAGTTAAAGTGCCTTTTATTTTTTGTATAATAAAAAAGTTCAAATAAGATTTATATTTTTAGTTAATACCATAAATATTATTTGCTATGCATAGTTTTGCTCTTTTTGCGGTTCTTTCATTATCACTATTTAAAGAATCTTGTAAAAAGCTTGGGTGAGCTAATAAAAATTCTTTCATAGAGCCATCTGGGTCTGCAGTAAATCTTTTAAGCATTCCAAGTTGATTTTCATTTATAATTCCTAATTCTAGAGCTTTTTCAAATAAAGCAGTATCTACTTTAATTAAAGATAAAGACTCAATACGATTTTCTTTTAATAAATCATCTCCACCTTGCATTCTATCTACTATAACAGCACTCCAAAAAATATCAGAACCTAAATTACGAATTGCTGGAATCCAAGCTCTTTCAAAGCTAGAAGCTTGATTTAGTAAATCTGCAATATGTAATACTCTTTGCCCTTCTAGTTTTGTAACTTCTGTGCTTTCTTCAAAATCGCAAGTGCTTACAACAGTAGTTAAATCTTTAAAAATTGTAATATGTGGTTTTCCAAGTAGATATGCAAGCATTATAGAAAAATACCAATCTCTTCTTTCACCACCAGAAACATAATTAATATAGTTTACATCTATATGAGTAGTAATATAGTCTTTTAAGGTATCTATTACAGCTTTATAGATTTCATTATTCTCATATTGTTCATAAACTTTTTCAAAAAGATGTCCAGGAATATCTGTTTTTTCTGATTCAGCAAGTTCTTTATCAATGAAATTTAGTAAATCACTTGCTGCCTCTTCACTACCATACAAAAATTGAGTATTTACAAAATAAGGACCTATTTTTCCAGATGTATACCAAAAAGGTTTATTTTCTTCACAAATTTTAAAAGCGTTTGTTTTAAATAGTAAAGATACTAATTCATTATTCATAATTTACCTCCAAGAATTTATATTTAAATTTATGTATATAATATAAAAAAAGCCAAAAAAAGTCAATACAAGAGAAGATTTATAAAAAGTGATAATTTTTGATTGAAAAATAGAAAACAAAATGATACAATATTCAAAAATTGTATTGGAGGAAAATATGAGTATTTTATTAAAAAATGGAACTGTATTAGATTATGCAAGTAATACAAAAGAAATTTTAGATGTACTAATAGAGAAAGGAAAAATTGTAAAAATAGACAAAGAAATTCCAGTTGCAGATGAAATAATTGACTGTACAGGTTTATTTATTATGCCTGGAATGGTAGATATGCATTGCCATTTAAGAGAACCAGGTGGAGAGCATAAAGAAACAATTGAAACAGGTTGCCATAGCGCTGTTAAAGGTGGGTTTACTACAATTTGTCCAATGCCAAATACAAAACCAACACCAGATAGCGCTATTGTTTTAGAAAAAATTATGAATGAAGCAAAAAGAGTAGGGCTATGTAATGTACTTCCTTTTTCAAGTGTAACAAAGGGAGAAAAAGGAGAAGAATTAGTAGATTTTAAGGCACAAAAAGCAGCTGGAGCTATAGCTTTTTCAGATGATGGAATGCCAGTAGAAAATGCAAGAATGATTCGTGAAGCAATGTTTAAAGCAAATGAAATAGGAAGTTTTATTTCTGAACATTGTGAAGAAAAATCTGTATCTAAAGGTGCAATAAATGCTGGAAAAATAGCAGAAAAATTAGGCGTAGAAGGAGTATTACCAGAAGCAGAAGAAATTATGGCGGCTCGTGATATTACTATAGCAGAAACAAATAATTTACATACTCATATTTGCCATATTAGTACAAAAACATCGGTATCAATGATAAGAGATGCTAAAAAAAGAGGTGTAAAAGTAACTTGCGAAACTTGTCCTCATTATTATAGTTTTACTGTCGAAGAAGTTTTAACATCAGGAGTAAATGCAAAAATGAATCCACCACTTCGTGAAGAAAAAGATAAAGAAGAGATTATAAAAGGATTAAAAGATGGAACTATAGATGCAATTATTACAGACCATGCTCCACATACAGAAGAGGAAAAAGCAAAAGGCTTAAGTTCAGCTCCAAATGGAATTATAGGCTTTGAAACAGCACTAGCTGCAACAATAACAAACTTAATAAAACCTGGATATATAGATTATATGGATATGGTTAGATTAATGTCTTATACACCAGCTAAGATTTTAGGAATAGATAGAGGAGAAATAAAAGAAGGTAAAATAGCTGATTTAACAATATTTGATCCAAACAAAGAATATGTTTATACTAAAGAAAGTATTGTATCAAAATCTAAAAATACACCTTGGATAGGTAAAAAATTAACAGGAGAGGTTGCTTACACAATTTGTGATGGCAAAGTAGTTTACAAAAGGAGTTAAAAATGAGGATTGGAGATTTTGTAAGTCTTTATCCAGCAGGAATACTTGCGAGTCTTTTAAAAGCAGTTAGGTTTAATATGCTAGAAGATGATAAAGATTATATTAGCAAAAATCATTTATATCATTGTACATCTTCAAAGGAAGTTGCAGAAAAAATTGTAGATTCTGGATATTTAAAACCAGCTACAGGTTTATTTAAAAATATCAATTCTTATGGAAAAGCTTCAGTTTGTATGTTTGCTGGATTTCCAACTATAGAAAATTATATAAAAAATTTATCTAAAAACCCGTATACAGACCCAAGTATGATTATTAATGCTGTTGAAATTGATATTCATAAGGAAGAACTAAATAAAAATTACAAATCAAGAAAACTTGCAGATGATGCTGTTTATTATGAAGGCTATTGTGTTTTACCTAAAGATAGAGCTAAAGTAGTAGAATTAGTTGCAGATTTAAAAAGAGATGAACAAGGCAATCCATTAAAAGATAGCAAAACTGGTGAGCTTTCAGGTGTAGAAATTAGAAAAAGGACTGAAGAAGAAATAAGAGAAAGTCCCAATGAATATAAACCAAAAGAAGATTATTTGCAATATATGAAACTAAAAAGAAAAGAGTTAGGCTTTTTAGAAGGGAAAAATATGTTTTCTAAAGCGTATAATACTGCAAGTGTAAATATAATGGGTGGAACTTTTGAATATAAAGAAATGAAAAGAAGCTTTGGAAAAAACTTTGTTCCTGCTATGAGAGCAATTGCTAATAAATTTATACCCAAAAAACAGATAGATGAATCTTTAGATGATAAAATAAAAAGAATAGTATCAAATAAAAGTTTTTTAGATAGAAAAAATCCATATAGAGATAAAAAATTTGCTTTAGCTGTTGCAAAGTTTAAATCAGAGGAAGGTATAGAACAAGAAAATTTAGAAACAGCTATGTTAGATTTTATAAATAGTAAAGAAGGAAGCTTTTTAAGGGATAAATATTTGCAATTAGACAAGAGTATGATTTCTAATGGTTCAATTCATGGTATTAATCATAGTGATAGAGTTGCTATGTTAGCAATGATGATTGGAAAGGATGAAAGAATTTTAGCTTCAGATAGAGAAAGAGAAATATTAGTAACTGCAGCTTATTATCACGACATCGGAAGAATTTTACCAGTAGGTCCTCATGCAAAAAGAAGTGCAAGACTTGCAAAAGATCTAGAAATGAGAAATTTAGATGGAACACCGATAAGTGAAAATGATAAAAATATTGTAAGAATGATTATAGATGGACACGAAGGAAAAGACAAAGATGTAGAGAAATTATTTAAAAAATATAAAATACCACCAGAAGATAGAGCTATGGCTAAGAATTTATTATTTTGTGTAAAGGATGCTGATGCCCTAGATAGATGTAGATTAACAACCAATACTTTAATGGGAGTTCAAACAGATTTAAATCCGAAGTATTTAAGATTTACAACTTCAAAAAAATTAATGGAATTCTCTTATGGATTAGAGTATTTGACACATAATGTAAAAGATTGGTGGAAAATTTTAAATTACGAAAATAAAAATATAGGTGAGCATTATAGAGCAGATATTAAAGAAGAAAATAATCCATGGAGAGTAAAAGGAATAGATGGTAAAATTACTCAAAGAGAAAATGCTAAAGAACAAGAAAATTTATATAAAAATACTTCAGAAGGACCAAATATAGATGATGATTTATAAAAAATAGGAGGAACAAAATGAGAAATGCAATGGATGTCTTAATTGAAAAAATTAAGAAATACAATAACCCAACAGTAATAGGTGTAGATACTAGGTACGATATGGTGCCTGCTTGTGTTAGAAACAAATATAGTAAAGATATAGAAGGAATGTGCAGAGCTATGCTAGAGTATAGTAAAGCTTTGATAGATGCAACTTACGATATTGTACCAGCTGTAAAATTACAAAGTGCATATTTTGAGATGTATGGAGTAGAAGGAATTAAACTTTACAAAACAATGATAGACTACTGTAAAGAAAAAGGTATGGTAGTTATGGCAGATGTAAAAAGAGGAGATATAGGCTCTACTTCAGCAGGTTATTCAAGAGCATATTTAGGAAAAAATACAATTGAAGGAGAAGAAAGACCTGTATTTGATGTTGATTTTGCAACAGTAAATCCATATATGGGTTCTGATTGTGTAATGCCTTTTGTAGAAGACTGTAAAAAATATGATAAAGGTATTTTTGTATTAGTTAAAACATCAAATAAATCTTCTGGCGAAATTCAAGATGTAAAAGCAGAAGATGGAGAAGAAATTTATAAAAAGGTAGCTAAGCTTGTAAATAAATGGGGAGAAGAACTTATAGGAGAAAACGGATACAGTTCAGTTTCAAGTGTTGTAGGAGCAACATATCCTAAGCAATTACAAGAACTAAGAGAAATTATGCCAAATAGCTACTTTTTAATTCCTGGATATGGTGCACAAGGTGGAAAAGCAGAAGATATAGCTTTAGGTTTTGACAAAAATGGACTTGGAGGAATTGTAAACGCAACTAGAAGCTTAATGTGCGCATATAAATCTGATTTATGGAAGGATAAATTTACAGAAGAAGAGTATGCAAAAGCTACAAGAGCAGAAGCTATTCGAATGAGAGATGAATTAAACGAAGCTATAAAGAATAGATAAATATATTGCTAAAATTCTGTGCTATATGAGGGTGAGTAGAATGATTTATAATATGTATGACACAAAAGATGTAGAAGAATTAGGCAAGTTAAGAAAAACTCCTGGAATACAATTAACAAGAAAGTATCTACCAAGTATAGATGCGAATATTCAAGGCTATGTGGTAAATACTTTAGAAGAATGGAAAGAAATAAAAGATAGATTTCCAGAAATAGTAACTTGTAGAACGGATTCTAGGATAGATTTAGAAAATATAAATCAACATGGAGCTACAAGACCAAAAAATGATATAGATGATTATATAATAGAAGTATCTAATAAATTCAAAAATCCATATTTTATTTGTCTTGAGCTTGAAGAAGGCACAAATGAAAGAATATATACACAAGGTGGATTTGTGCTAGACTGTACAGTAGGAGAAGATATAAAAGTTGGATATTGTGGACCTGGTTTTGATTGTGGAGAAATTACTAAAGGACTATCAGAACATGAAGCTTGGGTTATTCCATGGAATGCAAGTAGTATTACTAGTCCAAATGCTGTAAATGAATTTAGAATAAATAAAATATCTGATAAAGAATATAGAAAATCAGTTGTAAATAGAATGGTATTTTTAATAAAAGAATATCCATATAGAAAAAAAGAAATTTGTGATGAATTTTTTGCAAATAAAGCACATTATTCTGGTATAACTCCAGAACTTTTTGAAACACTCCAAAAAGAAGTTTTAATACCAATATATAGAAGTCAAAAAGATTTAATTTATGATGGCTTAAATCATTTTGGTATAGAAATAAATGTAGTTAAAGGTAATCGATTAGTACCATTTGAAATTGAGATGCCTGCAATTTTTAAGGTAGAAGAAAAAGGAGATAGCTATTTAGAAAAGAATGCTAATAGAGAAAAATCAAGATTTTTCTCACAAGCAGAGCAACAAAAAAATTTATTAATGCGATATGGAAAAGCTAAAGGAATGATTTTAACGCAAAAATACTTACCCAAATTATATCCTTTCAATGGCATAAGAGTTATATCTAGTAAAAGTCAATGGGAAGAAATACAAGATGAGTATCCAGATAGATTAACAACCAGAACAGATACTTTAATTGGAGATACAAGAAATGTTAGAATTGATGGGACAGGTGGAAAGAAAGAGCTAATTTCAGGAGTTATAGACCAAATAAAAGAACAAAACCCAGAAGGTGTATTATTACTTTTAGACAAGAAAACAGAAACATTACCTAGATATGAAAATGATGGTGGATTTAATGTACAATTTAATAATAATGAATCTGTTATAATTGAGCTTACAGGAAAAGGATTTGATGCAAGAGAGATAACAAGGGAAAAAGGTGTTCACGAAAGATATGTAATTCCTTGGGATTTAGTACTATTTATGCGAAATAAATCAGATTTATTAAAAAATAGATTTGTAGATAAAGAAATTATTAGTGATAAAGACTATGAAAAATCAAGAGAAGAGAGAATTAAATTTTTAAAATCGGTAGATGAGAATATAGAAAAAGTTGAAGATGTTATTCCGAAAAAATATAAACCAATAAATAGTGATACAATAGAAAATATTTTAGATGATATAGTATTTGAGGTTTATAAAAGACAGGCAGATTTTTATAGAGATGGTCTAAAAAATTTTAATGTGCAGGGAAATATAGTTAGAGGAAAACTTGAGGCTTGGGAAATATTTAGACCAGAGAGATTAATTCCTAGAGATAATAAAAATAGAAAAAAACAAGAGGATACAGAAAGATAATTATAAAGGAGAATGAGTATGTTAGAAATACAAACAGTAAGTAAAGGTGCAGAGCTTGTTTCTGCTAAACTTAATGGAATAGAAAAAATACACGATGGGAAGAATTTTTGGAATAGACATAGTCCTGTACTATTTCCAATAGTAGGAAAATTAAAAGATGGAAAAACCACAATTGGTGGAAAAACTTATGAAATGGGACAACATGGTTTTGCCAGAGATATGGAATTTGAAAAAATAGATGAAAATTCTTATGTACTTAAATCAAATGAAGAAACTTTAAAAAAATTTCCTTTTGAATTTGAACTTTATATTTCTTACGAAGTAAATGAGAATAAACTTACTACAAAATATAAAGTTATAAATAAAAGTGAAGAACTTATGATATTTGGACTTGGTGGTCATCCCGCTTTTGTTTGTGATTATTCAAGTGGTAAATATAGAATAGAATTTGAAAAGGAAGAAAACGATATAGAAATTCTTGAATTAGAAAATGGTCTTATTTCTAATAAAAATATTCAAACAAGTAAATATATAAAAGAAAATAGAATTTTCTTAGATAAGCATACATTTGAAAATGATGCTATAATAATGAAAAATTTGAAATCTACAAAGGTATTTTTAAAAACAGAAACTAAAAAAGTTTTAACCTTTGATTTTTCAGGTTTTCCATATTTAGCAATATGGTCAAAGCCAGAGGCTAATTTTATTTGTATTGAGCCATGGTTTAATACAGCAGACAAAGTAGATTCTAATGGAATTTTTGAAGAAAAAGAAGATTTAATAGAACTTAAACCTAATAAAGTTTTTGAAGCAAAATATAGTGTAGAATTTTTTTAGTGTTTAGGATATGGAAAATATGATAATAAATATAAAAATTTAATTGGATAAAGGAGGAAAAAAGATGCCAATAAAATTAGACTGTGAGATTTTGAAAAAAGAAAAAATAATTGAAGGAATTTACAAATTTACTTTAAAAGCAGAACCTATTGCTAAAACAGCAAAAGCTGGAAATTTTATCGAGATTCAAGTTTCTACAACAGGAGAGCCATTTTTAAGAAGACCTATTAGTATTTATAGTATTGATGACGATAAAATAGAAATAATATTTCAAGTAAAGGGAAAAGGAACAGAGATTTTATCTGAGAAAAAAGTAGGAGATGTAATTAATGTTTTAGGTCCTTTAGGCTATGGTACTTTTTCAGTAGATAATTATAAAAAAGTAGCTATTATAGGTGGTGGAATTGGTACATATCCATTATATGAGCTTGCAAAACAGTTAAAAGGAAAAGCTGATGTAACTATGTATATGGGATTTAGGAATAAAGACTTAGTTACACTAGAAAAAGAGTTTGAAGATGTTTGTAATAAAGTAGTAATTACAACAGATGATGGCTCATATAAGCAAAAAGGATTTGCACTAGATGTATTAAAAGAGGATTGTAAAAAAGAAAAGCCAGATATAATATTTGCTTGTGGACCTCTTCCAATGCTAAAAGCAGTACAAGCTTTTGTTTTAGAAGAAAATATTCCTTGTGAAATATCTTTAGAAGAAAGAATGGGCTGTGGAATAGGAGCTTGTTTAGGTTGTGCTGTTAAAGTTATTTCTGGTAAAGAGCCAAGATATGGTCATGTTTGTAAAGAAGGCCCTGTATTTAAAGCAACTGATGTTGAAATTTAATAGGAGAATAAGTAAAAAATTTTATTGACAATGTAAGTAATATATCATTAGAAAAACAATTAGAAGAAATTAAGTTAAATAAAAATCCAAAATATAAGGAGGAAAATATGAATACAAAAATTAATTTAGCAGGAATAGAAATGAAAAATCCTGTAACTGTTGCTTCAGGTACATTTGGATATGGAAGAGAATATTCTAATTTTATAGATTTAAATAAATTAGGAGGAATTATTACAAAAGGTACTTCTTTAAAAGCAAGACCAGGAAATAAGCCACCAAGAGTTTGTGAAACTCCAAGTGGAATGTTAAATAGTATAGGACTTCAAAATCCTGGTGTTGAATATTTTGCAAAATATGATTTACCTTGGCTTAGAGAATTTGATACAAAAATAATTGTAAATGCTTGTGGAAGTACAATTGATGAATATGTAGAACTTTGCAAAATCTTAAATGATTTAGACATAGATGGTGTTGAGCTTAATTTGTCTTGTCCAAATGTAAAAGCTGGTTGCTTAGCTTTTGGAATGACTTATGAAGGAGTAAAAGAAGTAACTTCTAAAGTTAGAAAAGTGTTAGATAGAAAACCTCTAATTGTAAAACTAACACCAAATGTAACAGATATTACTCAGCCTGCTAAAGGGGCAGAAGATGCTGGTGCAGATGGAATATCAGCAATAAATACATTACTTGGAATGAAAATTGACATAGATAAAAGAAAACCAGTACTTGCAAATAATACAGGTGGTTTATCTGGACCAGCCGTAAGACCAGTAGCTGTTAGAATGGTATATCAAATAGCTCAAGCAGTAAAAATACCAATTTTAGGTTTAGGTGGAATTATGACAGGAGAAGATGCTATTGAATTTATGCTTGCAGGTGCAACAGCTGTTTCAATAGGTTCTGGAAATTTCTACGATCCGGAAACTAGTATTAAGGTGGTAGAGGGAATAGAAAAATATATGCAAAAGCATAAAATTGAAGATATAAGTAGTATAATAGGAACTGTAGAAATGAATTAAAATTGCAAAAAGATGATTATTTATAAAAATTGTATTTTTTATTGATAAAAAAATATATATTAGTTAAAATATAAATATAATTATCCAAACAAAAGAAAAGGAGAGTAAAAATGGGAAAAAAAGTAAGAGATATATATTCTAGTGTTGTAGCAGGAAATGAAGGTATTACAGAGAGAAATGTTAAAAATTTATTTATATGGTATGATTTATTTAGCTATGCCTTATCTTTTCAGTTAATATTTATTTTTGCGTATTCAATAAATATGAATTATGCGACTACAATGCTTTCTGCAATTTTTATTTTAATAATGGATACAGTATTAAAAAATGTTTTAGAAAAAGATGTAAAAAGCTATAAAAGATTAGCAGAAAGAATGTATTTAGTAAAATTATGGACAGTTCCTTTATTAATTTTAGGTGTAATTACTACAGCATCTATAATTATTGTTACTTTTGGATTAATTTAGATTAGTAAAAGAATAAGAGGAAAATATGAAAAGAAGTTTTACAGAAGTATATAATGAAGTTTATGCAAAAAATAATGATAAACTAGAATCTTTAAAAAAAGATAGAATGGTAAAAACTATAATATTTATTTTTGTTATTATTTTTACAATATTTTTAGGATTTAACTTAGGAAAAACTAATGAAGGACTTTTTATATTACTATTTTTTCTAGTATTTATAGAACTAATAGCATTTATAATATTTGCAAGAAAATCTACTAATTCTTTATATAATAAAATGTATAAAGCAAATGTAATAGCAGAGATTATAAGAGGAGTAGATAGTAATTTAAACTATAATCCAGATTATGGAATTAGTGAAACTAATTATAGAAAATCAAAGTTCAATTTATACTATGATATTTTTAGTTCAGAAGATTATATATGTGGAAAGCTGGAAAATGGAATTTCTGTGGAAATGTCAGAGGTTAGAACTCAGGAATGGCAAGAAAGTACAGATAGTGATGGAAATACTACAAGAAGCTTAGTTACAACTTTTTCTGGTTTTTATGGAGTACTTGAGTTACCAACTTTTTTATTAGCTAGTTTTATTATTTGTAAAAACAGCAAGCTTAGAGAATTTTCTGAAACAAGAATAGAATTAGATTCTGCTGAATTCGAAAAAAGATTTGATTGTTTTGCAATGGAATTAGATAAAGTAAAAACAATGGAATTATTAACATCAGACATAATAGAAAAATTTATAGATTTTTCAGATAAAGCCTTAGAAAAAAAGGGGCTACAATTTAAATGTGAAGGAAATAGAATATATTTTGCAATAATAAATTCTAATACCTTTGAAGCTCCAAAAATACGAAGAGTAATGCAATTTGATGAATTATATAAATACTACAATATGATAGATTATCCAATACAAATTGCAAGTGAGTTTGTAAAAAGAATGAACGAATTAAATATTAATTAATAAAAAGGTATTGTAAATTAAGAAAAATTATGTTATTATCTATATATCATAAAAAAAGCTATGAAGAAGAGTAGTAGATTAAAACTAGCTATAAAAGAGAAAAGAAGTCTTAGGCTGAAAGCTTCTTATAGAAAAGCTAATTGAAGTAACTTTGGAGCTGATAAACTGAAAATAACTTTAAGTTTATCCGCTGAAGTCAGCGTTAAAAACAAAGAGATATTATAAAAAATTATAATAATAAAGGTGGTACCGTGGATTTAAATTCGCCCTTGTTTTAGGGTGAATTTTTTGTTTTATAAACTAAAAATTATACAAAAGATGAAATAAAAAATGGAGGAATATATGGAAACAGAAAAAGATTTTGTAGACCCAATAAAAATTATTTATGAAGAAAGAAGAGTAGCAAATCTAGATAAAGATGAAGAAATTGCAATATTAAGAGCTTGTGGATATTCTATTCCAGAAGAAGAAAGTAAATTAAATGAAATTGCAGTAAAAATGCTAAATTTTTTAGATAGATTAACCGAAAAAGAAAGAGATAAAATAAAAGCAGGAGCAAAAGCAATATCAAAAAAGAAAAAAGTTTTAAGAGAAATAGGAATAAAAGAGCAGATGTTTAAAGAATTAGATTTGAAAACACCTTTAGAGCTATTATCTTCACATAGTAGACATGAGCTAAATTTATTTAAAAATATTAATGAGTGTGAAGAGGCCTCAAAAGAAACTCTTTTAGAAACTGTGCAGATGGGATTTGAAATACAAAGTGATGCTATAGATAATATAGAGAACATAATTTTAAATGGAGCTAATAAATAAATTAAAGTAAACAAGGAGGTAATAAAAATGTTTGAAAACCATAAGATGAAAGATAAGTTTAATCCAAAAGATTTTGAAGACCGTTTATATAAAGAGTGGGAAGAAAATGGATATTTTAAACCTTTAGAGAATAAAACCAAAGAAACTTTTTGTGTTATGATGCCGCCACCAAATGTTACTGGAAAGCTTCATATGGGACATGCTTTAGATGATACTCTGCAAGATATTTTAGTTCGTTTTAAAAGAATGCAAGGATATAGAACACTTTGGTTACCAGGTACAGATCATGCTTCTATTTCAACAGAGATGAAAGTAGTACAAAAATTAAAAGAAGAAGGAAAAACAAAGCAGGATTTAGGAAGAGAAAAATTTATAGAAGAAGCTTGGGAATGGACTCATCTATATGGTGGTACTATTATGGAACAACAAAGAAAACTTGGTTGCTCTTGTGATTGGGATAGAAAAAGATTTACTTTAGATGAAGGAATGTCAGATGCAGTACTAGAAGAATTTGTAAATCTTTACAACAAAGGCTTAATTTATAAAGGAAAAAGAATGGTAAACTGGTGTACTAGTTGCAATACTTCTATTTCTGATGCTGAAGTAGAGTATAAGGAAGAAGCTTCTTATTTATGGCATATTCGCTATAAAATAAAAGGAGAAGATAGATATGTAATAGTAGCAACTACAAGACCTGAAACAATGTTAGGAGATACAGCAGTTGCAGTACATCCATATGATGACAGATATAAAGATATAGTAGGAAAAACCTGTATTTTACCTATTATGGATAAGGAAATACCTATAATAGCAGATGAATTTGTAGAAAAAGATTTTGGAACAGGCTGTGTTAAAATTACTCCTGCACACGATATGAATGATTACCAAGCTGGTTTAAGACACAATTTAGAGATTGTAGAAGTTTTTGATAAAAACTTTAAAATGGGAAATTTAAAACCAGAATATGCTGGTATGGAACTAAAAGATGCTAGAGAAAAAATAGTAGAAAAGTTAAAAGAAATAGGTGCTTTAGTAAAAGTTGAACCTTATACACATAATGTAGGAAAATGTGAGAGATGCAAAAGTACAATAGAGCCAAAAATTTCTGAGCAATGGTTTGTAAAAATGAAGCCTTTAGCAGAACCAGCAATAGAAGCTGTAAAAAATGGTAGTATTAAATTTGTTCCAAAAAGATACGAAAAAATATATTTTAATTGGATGGAAAATATTCAAGATTGGTGTATATCAAGACAATTATGGTGGGGACATAGAATACCAGCATATTATTGTGAAGATTGTGATCATATTAATATTTCAAAAACACCAGTAGAAAAATGTGAGAAATGTGGAGGAACACATCTACATCAAGATAAAGATACTTTAGATACTTGGTTTAGCTCTGCTTTGTGGCCTTTTTCAACTCTTGGTTGGCCAAATAAAGAAGCAGAAGATTTAAAGGAGTTTTATCCAACAAATGTACTAGTTACAGGTTATGATATTATTTTCTTTTGGGTAGCTAGAATGATTTTTTCTGGTTTAGAGCTTATGAAAGAAAAACCTTTTTCAGACATTCTAATACATGGCATTGTAAGAGACAGTCAAGGAAGAAAGATGAGTAAAACCTTAGGTAACGGAATTGATCCTATAGATGTTATAGAAAAATACGGAACAGATAGTTTAAGGTTTTCTCTAATAAGTGGAACTACTGCTGGAAACGACATTCGTTATATGCCAGAAAAGCTAGAACAAGCTTCAAATTTTGCAAACAAGATTTGGAATGCAGCAAAATTTATTACTATGAATTTAGTAAAAGATGAAGATATAATTGAGCTTTCAAAAGAAATTTTTGATGAAGAAAAACAAGTTTACAATACAGCTTTACTAAAAATAGAAGATAAGTGGATTTTAAATAAATTAGATAAATTAGTTAAAGAAGTTACTCACAACATTGAAAATTATGATTTAGGAGTTGCTTTAGACAAAATTTATAGCTTTATTTGGAATGAATTTTGTGATTGGTATATAGAAATGGTAAAACCAAGACTATATAGTGAGGTTTATGAAGAAAAAGCTTTAGTATGTACAGTTTTAAATAGAGTCTTTGGAATAGCTTTAAAATTATTACATCCATTTATGCCTTTTGTTACTTCAGAAATTTATAGTAAATTAGTAGGTAATAAAACAGATTTAATGGTAAGTAATTGGCCAGCAATAAAAAAAGAATATCAATTTGAAAAAGAAGAACAAATAATAGAGAAACTAAAAAAATTAATTACAGAAATTAGAAATGTAAGAACAAATATGAATGTACATCCTTCTAAAAAATCAAAATTAATTTTAGTAACAGATAATTTGGAAAAAGAATTACAAGAAGCAAAAGACTTTTTAAGTAAATTAGCTTTTGCAAATGAAATAAAACTTCAAAAAGATCTTTCTGGAATAGATGAAAAGGCTATTTCAATAGTAGTAGAGGATTTAAAGGCTTTTATACCTTTTGAAGACTTGGTAAATATAGAAGAAGAGATAGAAAGACTAGAAAAAGAGAAGAAAAGATTAGAAGCAGAGGTTTTAAGAGGCGAAAAAATGCTTTCAAATGAAGGATTTATAAATAAAGCACCGCAAGAAAAAGTAGAAGAAGAAAAGAAAAAACTGGAAAATTATAAAGAAATGCTAAAAACGGTAGAAGAAAGACTTAAAACTTTAAAATAATAAGAAATTAAAATTGGGGGCAAAGAAAGGAGCAATTATGCTAATTGAATTTGTTCTCAATTTTTTATTTCCACCAATTTGTGTAAGTTGTAAAAAAGATATGCAAAATTTATATTCAAAGGAAGAAGATAAATGGATATGTAATTTATGTAAGAAGCGAATAATAAAATTTAAAAAAGCTCAAATACTAAAAGTTAGAAATATATATTACAATAAATTTGTATATATTTTTGAATATAAACATATTATAAGAAAATTAATGTTAAACTATAAATTTAAAGCCAGACCATATATAAGTAATTTTTTTGTAGAAATTATACTAAAAGATAAAAATTTATGTAGAAATATTTTAAATTATGATATAATTATTCCAGTTCCAATGAGTAGGCAAAAATTAAAAAAAAGAGGATATAATCAAACTGAATTAGTAGCTAAAGGTATTTCTAAGGAATTAAAAATAGAAACAGAAAATCTACTACAAAAAAAGGAAAACATAAAAACTCAAAGTAGTTTATTAAAAACAGGTAGAAGTAGAAATATTAGAAACGCATTTTATATTGAAAAAGAAAAAGTAGAAAAAGTAAAAAATAAAAGAGTAATTTTACTAGATGATATATTTACAACTGGTGCGACAGCTAGAGAGTGCTCTAAGAAATTAAAAGAAGCTGGTGCAAAAGATATTTTGGTATTAGTACTGGCTAAAGATTAAGTAGAAAGGGTTTAATAAATGGAAGAACTTGTAGATAGTATATTAGATTATGTAAGAGCTGATTATACAGATTATGCAATAATGATAAATGGTGAATGGGGTAGTGGAAAAACTTATTTCTGGAACCATAAGATAAGAAATAAAATAGAATCACTTAGATTAAATGGAAGAAAATATACAACTATTTATATGTCTTTATATGGAATCTCAAATTTGGAAGATATTAGCAAGAAAATTTTTATAGAAACAACTCAGCTAATGGATAAAAATATGAGAAAATATATGGAAACTCACGGACAAACAACAATTCCAGAGTATGCAAAAACAGGTTTAGATATGGCAAATTTTTTTGGAGTTACTCAAAATGGAGATAAAATAGATTATGCAAGTTTCTTTGCTACAAACGATAAAGTTTTGTGCTTTGATGACTTAGAAAGAGCAAATGTAGATGTTATAGATATTTTAGGATATATAAACAATTTTGTAGAACATGACCATATTAAAACTATAATAATATGTAATGAAAAAGAATTATCTACTAAATTAAAAAGCTCTAATCTAGAAATGAAAACATTTATAGCAACTTATCTATTAGATAAAGAAGGCAGTCTACTAAAGGCAGACAAGCCAATGGTTGAAAAAATTAGAGAAAAGATAGAATATGTTTTTGATAAAGCAAATGATTACGAAAGAATAAAAGAAAAATTAATAGGTGAGACTTTTGACTATGCTCCAAAATTTAACTATATAATTGATGGTCTTCTTATGCGATATGAAGGAAACCAAGATTTGATGCGTTTTTTAAGAGAGCATACAAATTTAATAACTAGTACTTTTATAAAAAGTGGTACTAGAAATTTAAGAATTTTAAAACATGCATTAAATGATTTTAAAAAAGTTTTTGAAAATGTAAATAAATTTTATCCAAATACAAATTTAAGAGTTTTGCAAACTATGCTTATTTTTACAATAGCTGTATCTTTTGAAATTAAAGCTGGAAAAATTACTAAAGATAAATTTGTAAATATTAATAGTAACGAAGAATATAAAGCTATTTTAGTTTCTTCCAGAGTATTAATGGACAATAGGCAATTTTATATTAAAGAGTTTGATAATAATTACTATTTCAATTTTAAAGCTGATTATCGTTTCTTTAAGTTTATAGAAATATATGTAAGAACTAGGATTTTTGATATGAGAGCTTTTAAAACAGATATGGAGGTTATTATAAATACTATAGATACAGAAAAATTACCAGGATATAAGAGACTACTTACTGAAGAGTACTGGAAAATATCAGATGATCAATTTCCAGGAATAATAGAAGAAGTCTTAGATGATGTAAAAAATGGTTCTTTAAAATTAATAGAAATTGTAAAATTATTTGCATATTATAGTTATTTTATAAGAAGAGGCTTAATAGATTATGATATGAAAACTATTAAAGCTACTTTTATAGAAGGAATGGATTTAGCTTCAGAATCTTCAGAATATTGTGATAATCTGGATGAAGAACTATCTAGAATTGGAATTGATGTTGGAGATGATATGGAAGAAATTATAAAACATTTCCACGAATTGAATGCAAAATTAGAAGATAAAATGTATAGAGAAAAAGCAGAAGAAATATTTAAATGTATTCCTATGAAAATGGAATTATTTTACGATAAATTTGCAAACGAATGTATGGATAAGCCAATATTTGACCATTATGATGCATATCAAATGTTTCAGAGAATTACCTGTGCTAGTAATGAAGATATAGTTTTAATAAAAGAAATGCTGGTAGATAGAGCTAAAAAACACAAAGAAGAATTAGAACCAGAACTAAACTTTATAAAGAAATTAAAACAAATTTTAGAAGATTACTGCAAGGGTAAAGATGTAAGTATAAAAATAGTTATGCTAAGAGAATTTGCAAATGACTTAAATACAATTATAGATTTATATAAAAATTCTATATTTTCTGCCTTTGTAAACAAAGAAGAAAAAGAATTTAGTTTAGATGATATAGATAATTTATAAAAATAGAAAAAGCATCACAAATAATTCACAAATTTTTAAGGTTGATTTAAGGTTTTATTATTAAAATAAAATCATAGAAAGAACAAAGGAGAGTGATGCGATGGAATACGGACAGTGTGAGAGGACACAAAATTAATATAACAAAAATAAAAATGACAAGAATAATTTAGTAAAATCCCCAAAATTAAAATAATAATTAGAAAGACTGCCAAATGAGGCAGTCTTTTACGGTTTAAAAATTTAATAATAAATTATTTTATGTAAGTTCATAATTTAAAAAAACTTGTATATTTTTTTCCTTTTTTGTCATAATAAGATTATACAAAGAAAATTTTTGGTAGATAAATATATAAGGAGGAAATATGAAAGCAACAGGTGTTGTAAGAAGAATAGATGATTTAGGTAGAGTGGTTATTCCAAAAGAAATAAGAAAAACCTTACGAATAAAAGAAGGAGATCCTTTAGAAATATTTACAGACAAAGAAGGGGAAGTTATACTAAAGAAATATTCTCCAATAGGAGAACTTTCAGAATTTGCTACTAGCTATGCTGAAACAATAGCAAAGACTACAGGACATATTGCTTGTATAACAGATAAAGATACAGTTATTGCCGTTTCTGGAGGACCAAAAAAAGATTTCTTAGAGAAAGATTTAAGCAAAGAACTAGAAGAAGTATTGGAAAATAAAGAAGTTTTCAAAAGTAAAGAAAACAATGAAATAGCTATACCAGTTACTAAAAATGAAGGAAGAGAGAGAATTTATAATTCTCAAGTAATATATCCTATTATTTCAGATGGAGATGTAATTGGTAGTGTTATTCTTATGGCAAAAGAGCCTTCTAAAAAAATGGGAGAAGCAGAAGACAAGGTAGCTCAATCAGCAGCAGGATTTTTGGGAAATCATTTAGATATCTAAAAATATTCTTAAAAAATATATACAAATTAAATAAAAAATTATATAATAAATACTGTAAAAAATAATGAAAGGGGATTTTATTATGAATAAAGTATTAAAAAAATCCATTTTATTTTTAGCAGTATTTATTTTATTTTTATTAGTAGGAAATACTTCTGTTTTTGCAACAGATGTAACAGTTCCAGTAACTTGTAGATTAAATCAAAGATCTGCGGCTGAAGTGCTAAATATAATAAATTCAGAAAGAGCAAAAGTAGGAAGACCAGCTTTAGTTTGGGATTCAAAATTAGAAGAAGTTGCAATGCAAAGAGCAGCAGAGCTTGCAGGATATTTCACACATACTAGACCAAATGGACAAGATTGTTTTCAAATTTTGGACGAACTTGGAGTAAGACAAAATTATAGTTATATGGGAGAAAATATTGCTTATGGCTATACAAGCCCATCAGCTGTAATGAGTGGGTGGATGTCATCAACAGGACACAGAGAAAATATTTTAAATACGGGCTTTAACTGTGTAGGAATTGCAAGGATAGAGCAAAATGGTTTGAATATATGGATTCAATTTTTTGGATACAATACAACTGCGATAGATCAAAATAGAAGTAATTATGTAGGAAACAGAACTACTAATGTTACAATTGGAAATGCTGTTTTAATTACAAATTTTAATAAAATTACAAGTAATTACAATGATTCAGTTTCAATAAATTCTTTTTTTGGAGCTAGTAATATACAATATGCACTTGGCAGTAATATAGAGGGAATGCAAAATGGAGGTTATATGATTCCATTTAGCTTTATTACCAGTGTAACTTCAGATAATCCAAATATAATAAGTATTACAGGAGATACAATGTTTGCATCAGATGTTGGTGATACTAATATAAGTATTAATTATCAAGGAATTAGCAATAAAGTACCAGCTACAGTAAACAGACCAGATATGGATGCAATTTTATTTGATTATAGATATTATGCAGATAATAATAGTGATTTAAAAGCAGCTTTTGGCTACAATGAGGGAGCTTTAAGAAATCATTGGAATAGTTTTGGAAAAAAAGAAGGTAGACAGGCTACACCAGTATTTAATGCAAAATATTACTTAGATAATAATACTGATTTAAAAGCTACATTTGGAAATAATTATGAAGCTGCTTATAACCATTTTGTAAATAATGGAATTGCAGAATTTAGAAAAAGCTCAAGTGAGTACTGGGGACAATATTATAGAGATAATAATTCTGATCTAAAGAATTTTTCAAACTTTAAACTAATAATTCATTACATAAACACAGGAAGAAATGAAGGTAGAAAAGCTAATAATATAAATGAAGCAACACCTCAAACAACAAATATAGATGCAATAATATTTGATGCAAACTTTTATGCAGATATGAATTCAGACTTAAAACAAGCTTATGGTTATAATGCTACAAATTTAAGCAATCATTGGAACATGTTTGGCAAAAAAGAAGGAAGAGTTGCATCACCAGCTTTTGATGTAAAATACTACTTAAATAATAATAGCGATTTAAAAGCAGCATTTGGAAATAATTATGAGGCAGCAATTAATCATTTTATAAGCTGTGGAGCAAAAGAAGGAAGAAATTCAAGTGCAATTTTTGAAGTAAAATATTACTTGAACAATAGTGTAGATTTAAAGAAAGCATTTGGAGAAGATTATGCAAAAGCTTATGAGCATTTTGTAGTTAGCGGAGTAAAAGAATTTAGAAAAACTTCTTCTAAATTTAATATAGAAGCTTATAAAAATAAAAATACAGATTTATCAAAAGCTTTTAGAAATGATGCAAGAAGCTACTATGTTCATTATTTAACTCTAGGAATTAAAGAAAATAGGAACTGCATTTAAAATAAAAGTTTAATATAAAATAAATTTAATGAAAATTAGATAATAGAGGACGAAAAATTTAAGCAAAATAGTGCTTAATTTCTTCGCCCTTAATTTTTGACTTTATTAAATTTATAAAATTCCATAAAATTTTTCCCAGTTTATTTTTTCTTTTAAATAGTAATATTGAGATGTGAATGCATCACTTGTAAAAATAACTTCTGATATAGGAGAAACATTTGTAACAACTTGAAAAGCATTGGAGATATTTGAATATGTATAATAGCTTGAATGAGTGATATTAGAAGTAGAAGCAGTTGATGTATTAGTAGTATTTCCGATAGTTACTAACAATAGTTTCTAAGTTATCGTTTTTAGCAATAGTAGAGAAAATAGAAGAAGTATTTATACTAATGATATAAACATACATTCCTGATAAAAAGGAGAGGCTGTGAATAGTAGTAAAATCTTTTAGACTTAAAAAACTCTTCAAAACACTTGAAATTCACATAAAACTGTAATATAATAAAAAACTATAAAAGCAAATAAAAAAGAGGAGAAAAAATATGAAAGCAATTGAAATAAGAAATAAATATTTAAACTACTTTAAAAAACATGGACATACAATTATACCATCAGCACCATTAATTCCAGAAAATGATCCTTCAGTATTATTTACTACTGCAGGAATGCAACCATTAGTACCATATTTACTTGGTCAAAAACATCCAGCAGGAACAAGACTTACAGATTATCAAAAATGTGTAAGAACAAATGATATAGATGAAGTAGGAGATAATCGTCATTTAACTTACTTTGAAATGCTTGGAAATTGGTCTTTAGGAGATTACTTTAAAGAAGAATCAATTGCTATGAGTTATGAATTTTTAACAAAAGAGTTAGGGATTCCAAACGAAAAATTGTCTGTAACTTGTTTTGCAGGAGATGAAGACTGTGCAAAAGATACAGTAGCCTACGAGTGTTGGAAAAAAGCAGGAATTCCAGATGAAAGAATATATTTTTATGGAAAAGAGGACAATTGGTGGATAGCAGGAGAAGAAGGACCTTGTGGACCAGATACAGAAATGTTTTACGATACAGGAAAACCAGCTTGTTCAGAAAATTGTCAGCCTTCTTGTGATTGTGGAAAATATGTAGAAATTTGGAATAATGTATTTATGGAATTTTATAAAGATTCTAAAGGAAATTATACTAAATTAAAACAACAAAATGTAGATACAGGTCTAGGATTAGAAAGAATGACAATGCTTTTAGAAGGAAAAGAAACACCTTACGAGATAGAATTATTTGCACCAGTAATGGAAAAATTAGAAAAACTTCAAAAAGTAGATAATATTCAAAGTAGAAGAATTGTTGCAGAGCATTTACGCTCTAGTATGATGATTATAAATGATGGCGGAAGACCAAGCAATGTAGATAGAGGATATATTTTAAGAAGATTACTTCGTAGAATGACAAGACATTTAAATAAACTTGAAATAAATTTAGATTTATTACCAGAAATTATAGATGTATCAATAGATAGTTTAAAGGAATTATATCCTGAGTTAGAAAAGAATAAGGCTACAATTATTTCTGTTATTGAAGAAGAAAAAAATAAGTTTATGAGAACTTTAAAAAATGGTGAAAAAGAGTTTGAAAAAGTAGTAAACAAAGCAAAAATGCAAGGAAAAGATACTCTAGATACACAAGTAGTATTTAACTTATATGAAACCTATGGATTCCCACCGGAAATGACAGTAGAACTTGCAAAAGAGCAAGGAATAAAAGTAGATATGGAAAATTTTGACAAATTATTTAAAGAGCATCAAGATAAATCTAGATTAGGAAGTGACCAAAAATTTAAAGGTGGATTAGCAAGTACTGGAGAAAAGGAAACTAAGTATCATACAGCGACACATTTATTAAATGCTGCTTTGAAGGTAGTTTTAGGAGAGCATGTACATCAAAAAGGAAGTAATATAACAGAAGAAAGATTAAGATTTGATTTTTCTCACAATAGCAAATTAACAGAAGAAGAAAAGAAAAAAGTAGAAGATTTAGTAAACGAATATATAAAAATGGATATTCCAGTAGAAAAATTAGAAATGAAAAAAGACGAAGCTTTGAAAAAGGGTGCTGAAGCAATGTTTTTAGATAAATATGGAGATGTAGTTACTGTATATAAAATAGGAGATGTATCAATAGAGCTTTGTGGAGGACCTCATGTAAATAGAACAAGTGAACTTGGACATTTTAAAATAAAAAAGGAAGAGGCTTCTTCAGCTGGAGTAAGAAGAATAAAAGCTATATTAGAGTAAATAAAAATACACTTAAATTTATACTTTGTATAATTTTAAGTGTATTTTTTTATTTAAATTTATTAGTTGTATAAAATTAAAGAGCAAAATAATTGAACAATTTTAAATATTGTGGTATAATTAAGTTATGGAGTAAATAAAAGGAGATAAATTAATATGTTTAATAGTAAATATAGTAGTTTTTTAAGTATGTTACTTGTAGTATTAATAGTTGGAATAATAGGTGTTCTTGGATATTTTGCTTATGATATGTATAATCAACACGATAAAAACACAAAAGCACAAGCAGCAATAGAAGAATTTGATAAAGCAACACAGAGTGTTAGAAGAGAATTTGCAAACTCAACTAACAACGAAGTTACAAATGAGCCTGCAGGAGAAGTAACAAATCCATTGGAAAACTTAAATACTACTTCTGCACAAGCAAATACAGCACAAGAAAATAATACACAAACTAAAGTAGAAAAAACTTATCAAGAAGGATACGAAGTATTAGGCACAATAAACATACCAAAAACTAAATGTAATTATACAATTTTAAATACAGTAACAAAGCGTTCAATAGAAATAGCTGTAGCTGTATTATATCCAACAAATTTAACATCATTAAATTTGCCAGGAAATACAGTAATAGTTGGACATAACTATAGAAATGACTTATTTTTCTCTAGAAATAACGAGTTAGAACTTGGAGATGAAGTTATAATAAAGAGTCCAACAGAGACAGTAACTTATGAAATTTATAATATATACGAGACTTCTTCAGATGATGCAGACTATATGCAAAGAGATACAAATGGTGGAAGAGAAATTTCTTTATCAACTTGTACAGATGCATCAACAGAGAGAAGATTAATAATTTGGGCAAAGGAAAAGGTATAGAAATACTATAAAGGAAAAAAGCAGGTGTGAACCTGCTTTTTAGATTTAGACAGAGGTAAATTTTTTTAATTTATAACTATATGTAAAATACTCCCTTTAGCGAATACCTCCATCTATGTATATTCAAAAACGAAAGGCATTATTCCAATCGCTTTGAATAACAAAAATAAATTGATGTTAGTACATATTGGCACTAAAACATAAGAATTTTAACATAAAAAGATTAAAATGTAAAGGCTAAAATACTTGCTAAAATTTAAAAAATACAAACTAATAAAATATTTAAAAGACTTGACAATATAAAAAAAGGCTGATAAAATATATGCAATTAAATAATTATGTTGAAGAAGAGGAAATATAAAAGGCTTATTTAAAAGAGAGCTAAAGTAGGTGAAAGTTTAGCAATAAGTTTTATGTTTTGGAGCTTTGGAGTAATAAAAAATTAAATTAAGTTGGGTTTTTAAAAACCAATTAGGGTGGAACCGCGCAAGTATAGCTTACGTCCCTAGCTATTAAAATAGCTTGGGAGTAAGCTTTTTTGTTTATCAAAAACTAAATAAACAAAATAAGCGTCCCTAAGTATTAAAAAAGGAGGTAAAGTAAAATGGCAGTTGATTCAATGGAGAAAATTGTAAATTTATGTAAGGCAAGAGGATTTATTTATCCGGGTTCTGAAATATACGGAGGATTAGCAAATACTTGGGATTATGGCCCTTTAGGAAATGAATTAAAAAATAATGTAAAAATGGCTTGGAGAAAAAAATTTATTCAAGAACAAGCTAATATTGTAGGCTTAGATGCAGCAATTTTAATGAATCCAGAGACTTGGGTAGCTTCTGGACATGTGGGAGGCTTTTCAGATCCATTAATAGATTGCAAAGAATGTAAAACAAGACATAGAGCAGATAAACTAATAGAAGAATGGGCACATGAGCAAGGAAAAGATATGATTGCTGATGGTATGACAGATAAAGCAATGATAGATTTTATTAAAGAAAATAATATACCTTGCCCAAATTGTGGAAAAACAAATTTTACTGATATTAGAAAGTTCAATCTAATGTTTAAGACTTTTCAAGGAGTAACAGAAGACTCTACTGCTGAAATTTATTTAAGACCAGAAACAGCTCAAGGTATATTTGTGGATTTTAAAAATGTTTTAAGAACTTCAAGAAAAAAGATGCCAATGGGAATTGCTCAAATAGGTAAAGCTTTTAGAAATGAAATTACACCAGGAAACTTTACTTTTAGAACTAGAGAATTTGAGCAAATGGAACTTGAATTTTTCTGTAAACCAGGAACTGATTTAGAGTGGCACAAATATTGGAAAGAATATTGTGAAAACTGGTTACTTACTTTAGGTATAGAAAAAGAAAATATTAGATTAAGAGATCATTCTAAAGAAGAACTTGTATTTTATAGTAAAGCAACTACTGATATTGAATTTGCTTTTCCATTTGGTTGGGGAGAACTATGGGGGATTGCAGATAGAACTGATTATGATTTAACACAGCACATGAATCACTCAAAACAAGATTTATCTTATCAAGATCCAGAAACAAATGAGAAATATATACCTTATGTTATAGAACCATCACTTGGAGCAGATAGAGTTGTACTTGCTTTTTTATGTAATGGATATGAGGAACAAGAAATATCAGAAGGAGATACAAGAGTTGTACTTCATTTGCATCCAGCTTTAGCACCATATAAATTAGCTGTATTACCATTGTCAAAAAAATTAAGCGGTAAAGCAACAGAAATTTATACAAAGCTTTCTAAGAAATTTATGTGTGATTATGATGAAGCAGGAAGTATAGGAAAAAGATATAGAAGAGAAGATGAAATAGGAACACCATATTGTGTAACAGTTGATTTTGAAACAGAACAAGATGGATGTGTTACGGTTAGAGATAGAGATACTATGGAACAGATTCGTATAAAAATAGAAGAAATAGAAGAATATATATCTTCCAAAATTGAATTTTAGTAAAGGTATGTAAAAATGAAATTAATAGGAGTTACGGGAAAATCTGGTGCAGGGAAAACAACTTTTTCTGAGTTGTTTTCTAAAAAAGATAATGCAGGAGTAATACATATAGATGATTTAATAGCTGAAGTAAAAAGAAAATATCTTACTATGCTTTTACAACCAGAAGAAAATAATACTACTGAAGAAACAAAGAAAAATCCAAAACTACAAGCAAAAGTAAAAAAAGCTTTCTATATAAATAAATTAAATTTTAAAATTACACTGTTTATTAGAAATATTTTATTAGAAAAGAAATTAGAAAATAGAATTAGAGAATTAAAATTAGCTGGAAAAAAGATAATTTTAATAGATGATATGTATCTTGAAAGTAATAAGAAACTTTTTAGTAAACTAGATAGAGTTTATGCTATAGAAAGAGATTTTGTAACAAGAAGGCAATGTTTAAAAAGCAGAGATGATTTAGAAGATGAAGATGTAAAAATAGCTGATTTGCCTTATACATTGGGATTTTTTAAAGAAAGTAGTGGGAAGAATGTAAAAAAAATAGTAAATAAAGGAGATATAGATTATTTAAGACAAATTGTTGACAAAGAATACGAGGAATTAGGAGAGCAAAGTTTTGATGAAAGATATTCTGTAAGTGAAAAACTAGATACAAAAAATAGAATAGTAACTTCTATAGATACTCTAAGTAAACTAAGAAATCGAGAAAAAGAAAAGGAAAAATAGTAGAAAGAGTAGGTAGTTTAATAAATTTAGATTTAAAATATTTTGGACTAAATTCAGACTAACCTACTCTTAAATTTTATACTAATTTATATAATAATTTTAAATTTATAGATTATTATTTTCTAGACAAATTTTATATTTATTAAAATATTTTAAAAACTTTAAAAAAATGGAAAAAATGGTTGACATTGTTAAAACTGCGTAGTATAATAATTACTGCGTAAGATAAAGCGAAGAAGCAGAATGTGGCTACATCTTAAATATATTTAAGGTGGAGGGAACTTCTGTGGAGTATGTCTTGGCTTAGACCTAGGCGATAAGTTTGATAAAAGCACTAACTTATCCAAAGCAACTTAGAGTTTTCAATAATCTTATTGATACTAAAGATAACTTTGGATTTAAAAATGGGTGTAAAAGAAACACTAGGGTGCGTTGATAACTTGTTGTTAGCCGTAACAAATTATTTAAGGAGGGAAATTTAAATGGCAACATCAAACACAAAAGTAGGAAGCGACAAAATTAGAATTAGACTAAAAGCTTATGATTATGTTGTTTTAGATCAGTCTGCTGAAAAAATAGTAGATACTGCTAAAAGAACAGGAGCTAAAGTTTCTGGTCCAGTTCCACTTCCAACAGAAAAAGAAATCGTAACAATTTTACGTTCTCCACACAAAGATAAAGATTCAAGAGAGCAATTTGAAATGAGAACACACAAAAGAGTTATTGACATTCTTTATCCAACACAAAAAACAGTTGATAGCTTAATGAAATTAGAGTTACCAGCAGGTGTTGATATAGAAATAAAATTATAATTTATCAAACAAAACCAAGCTAATTTACCTATGAATTAGCCAATAGTTAGGAGGAATTAAGAAATGAAAACATTAATAGGAAAAAAAGTTGGAATGACACAAATCTTTGATGAAAAAGGAAATGTAATTCCAGTAACAGTTATAGAAGCAGGTCCATGCAATGTAGTACAAGTAAAAACAGTTGAAACAGATGGATACAATGCAATTCAATTAGGATTTGGTACTGTTAAAGAACATAAAGTAAATAAACCAGTAAAAGGTCATTTTGCAAAAGCAAAAATTACTCCAATGAAACACTTAAGAGAATTCAGAGTAGAAGAAGTATCTTCAGTAAAAGTTGGAGATGAAATAAAAGTTGATACTTTTGCACAAGGAGATAGTGTAGATATTCAAGGTATCACAAAAGGAAAAGGATTCCAAGGTGTAATTAAACGCCACGGACAATCTAGAGGACCAATGGGACATGGTTCAATGTATCACAGAAGACCAGGTTCAATGGGACCAACATCAACACCAGGAAGAGTATTTAAAGGTAAAAAACTTCCAGGACATATGGGAGTAGATACTGTTACAATACAAAACCTACAAGTTGTTGCAGTTGATTTAGACAAAAATGCACTTTTAGTAAAAGGTAGTGTACCAGGAAATAAAGGAAGCATTTTAAAAATTAAAACAAGCGTAAAAGCATCTAAGTAGAAAGGAAGGAGGAAAGAGAAATGCCTAAGGTAGATGTATATAATATAGAAGGTAAAAAGGTTAGTGATGTAGAATTAAAAGAAGAAATATTTGGAATTGAACCAAATGAAGCTATTGTACATAGCGTTTTAGTTAACTATTTAGCTAATCAAAGACAAGGAACACAAAGCACAAAAACTAGAGCAGAAGTTAGAGGCGGTGGAAGAAAACCTTGGAGACAAAAAGGAACTGGTAGAGCAAGACAAGGTTCTATTAGAGCTCCACAATGGATAAAAGGTGGTATTGCACTTGGACCAAAACCTCGTTCTTACAAATATAGAGTAAATAGAAAAGAAAAACAATTAGCAATTAAATCATTATTAAGCTCAAAAGTATTAGAAAATGATTTAGTAGTTGTTGATAAATTTGATTTTAAAGAAATTAAAACAAAACAAATGGCTACAGCTATGAAAAATTTAAAAGTTGAGAGCAAAGCATTAGTAGTAATACCTGAGAAAAACGAAAATGTTCAAAAATCAGCAAGAAACTTAGAAGGTGTTAGAACAAGCTCTGTTTCAACATTAAATGTATTTGATTTATTAAAACATAAAAAATTAGTTTTAACAGTAGATGCTGTTAAAAAAATAGAGGAGGTGTATGCTTAAGATGGTAGCAGAAGATATTATATTAGCTCCAGTTGTTACTGAAAAAAGTAATATGGATATGCAAGAAGGAAAATACACTTTCAAAGTTGCAAAAAAAGCAACAAAAGTTGATATCAAAAATGCAGTTGAAAAATTGTTTGAAGTAAAAGTATTAAAAGTAAATACTATTACAGTAAAAGGAAAAGAAAAAAGAGTTGGAGTACACCAAGGTAGAACTTCAGATTGGAAAAAAGCTATTGTAACAATAGATACAAATGTTTCTGATATGAGTTATTTAGGAAAAGGTGGAAAAACTGTTAAAATTTCTAAAAAATATAAAGACTCAATTGATGAGTTTATGGGAGCTTAATTAAAGCTATAAAGAATTAATAAAAAATTATCGGGAAATAACCCGGAAAATAAATATAAGGAGAGAATTAAAAATGGGAATTAAACATTATAGACCATATACACCATCAAGAAGAAATATGACTTCTTCAACTTTTGAAGAAATCACAAAGAAAACTCCTGAAAAATCTTTATTACAAACTAAAAAGAAAAATGCAGGAAGAAATTCTTATGGTAGAATTACTGTTAGACACCAAGGTGGTGGAAACAGACAAAAATACAGAGTAATTGATTTTAAAAGACAAAAAGATGATATGGAAGCAACAGTTATTGGAATTGAATATGATCCAAACAGAAGTGCAAATATCGCTTTAATTCAATATGAAGATGGAACAAAAGCATATATCTTAGCTCCACAAAAGTTAACAGATGGAGATAAAGTTGTTTCTGGTCCAAATGCAGATATTAAACCAGGAAATTGTTTACCAATTGAAAATATTCCAGTAGGTACAATGATTCATAATATTGAATTAAACCCAGGTCAAGGTGGAAAATTAGTAAGAAGTGCTGGTCAAGAAGCTCAATTAATGGCTAAAGAAGGTGCTTATGCACATGTTAGATTACCATCTGGAGAAATGAGATTAATTTCTATTAGATGTAGAGCAACTATCGGTACAATAGGAAATACAGATCACGAAAATATTAAATTAGGTAAAGCAGGTAGAACAAGACACTTAGGAATTAGACCTACAGTAAGAGGTTCTGTTATGAACCCTAACGATCACCCACATGGTGGTGGTGAAGGTAGAGCACCAGTAGGACACTCTGGACCATTAACACCTTGGGGTAAACCAGCTCTTGGATATAAGACAAGAAATAAGAAAAATAAAACAAATAAATTTATCGTAAAGAGAAGAAAATAAAGTATTCCTGAAAGGAGGAAAAAGATAAATGTCAAGATCAAGCAAGAAAAAACCTTATGTAGCTGAAAAATTATTAAAGAGAATTGAAGCTATGAATGAGACAGGAAAGAAAGAAGTATTAAAAACATGGTCAAGAGCATCTACTATCTACCCACAAATGGTAGGACACACAATAGCTGTTCATGATGGAAGAAAACATGTTCCTATATATATTTCAGAAGAAATGATTGGTCATAAATTAGGAGAATTTGCTCCTACAAGAACATTTAAAGGACACGCTGGAGATAAAACAACAAAATAATAAATTAAGGAGGAAATAACCGTGGAAGAAAAGCAAGCTCAAGTAGTTGAAGCAAGAGCAACTTTAAGTTATGCAAGAATTTCAGCTAGAAAAGTTAAAATTGTTGCAGACTTAATGAGAGGTAAAAAAGTTGATGAAGCATTAAATATTGCTAAATTTGCTCCAAAAGCTTCAAGTGAAATATTAGAAAAGTTATTAAAATCAGCTATAGCAAATGCTGAAAATAATCACTTTATGAATAGAGCTAACCTATATGTTGCAGAAATATATGCAAACCAAGGTCCAACATTAAAGAGAATTAGACCAGCTGCAAAAGGTTCAGCTGTTAGAATAAGAAAAAGAACAAGTCATATTACAATCGTTTTAAGAGAGAGTAAATAAAAAGAAAGGAGGATATTTACGACATGGGACAAAAAGTTCATCCAAATGGTATGAGAATAGGAGTTATTAAAGATTGGAGTTCTAAATGGTATGCAGACTCAAAGAATTTTAGTGATTACCTAATTGAAGACCAAAAAATTCGTAAATATGTTAAACAAAAACTATTTATTAGTGGAATTTCAAAAATTGAAATAGAGAGAACTGCTAAATGTGTAAAAGTAAATGTTTATACAGCAAAACCAGGTTTAGTAATTGGTAAGGGCGGAAATTTATCAGAAGCTCTAAAAGCAGAATTAGAAAAAATGATAAAAAAAGAAGTTAATTTAAATATTGTAGAGGTAAAAAATGTTGATACAGATGCACAATTAGTTGCAGAAAATATTGCAAGTCAATTAGAGAGAAGAATTTCTTTTAGAAGAGCAATGAAACAATGTATGCAAAAAGCTATGAAAGCAGGAGCATTAGGTATCAAAACATCAGTATCAGGAAGATTAGGTGGTGCTGATATGGCTAGAACAGAATTCTACAAAGAAGGTACAATACCACTTCAAACTTTAAGAGCAGATATTGATTATGGATTCTATGAAGCTGATACAACTTATGGAAAAATAGGTGTAAAAGTTTGGATCTATAAAGGCGAAGTTCTTAAAGCTAAGAAAGAAGTTGCAAAAGGAGGTAGAGACTAATGCCAGTAATGCCAAAAAGATCAAAATATAGAAAACAACAAAAAGGAAGAAATAGAGGATATGCTACAAGAGGAAATGTAGTAAATGAAGGAGAATACGGATTACAAGCTACTACTGCTGGATGGATTAAATCAAACCAAATTGAAGCTGCCAGAGTTGCAATGACTCGTTATATAAAAAGAGGTGGTAAAGTTTGGATAAAGATTTTTCCAGATAAACCAGTAACAAGTAAACCAGCTGGTACTCGTATGGGTAAAGGTAAAGGAGCACCAGAATATTGGGTAGCTGTTGTAAAGCCAGGAAGAGTTATGTTTGAAATTGCAGGAGTATCTGAAGATACAGCAAGAGAAGCTTTAAGATTAGCAGCTCACAAATTACCTGTTCAAACAAAATTCGTAAAAAGAGAATCTGAATTAGGTGGTGATGAGTAGAATGAAAAATACTAAAATTAAAGAAATGACTTCACCAGAGCTTGAAAAAGAACTAAGTGAGTCAAAAACAGAACTATTTAAGTTAAAATTCTCTCTAGCAACAAATGGATTAGATAATCCACTAAAAATAAGAGAAGTAAAAAGAAATATAGCTAGAATAAAAACAGAATTAAGACAAAGAGAATTAAACGGAAATAAATAATTTAAAGAAAGGAGTAATCCCTAATGGAAGAAAGAAATCTTCGTAAATCAATGATTGGTACAGTTGTTTCAGATAAAATGGACAAAACAGTTGTTGTTGCAGTAGAAACAAGTGTAAGACATGAAATTTATAAAAAGACAGTTAAAAGAACATACAAATTAAAAGCTCATGATGAAGAAAATAGCTGTAAAGTTGGAGATAAAGTTGAAGTTATGGAAACAAGACCTTTATCAAAAGACAAGAGATGGAGAGTTGTTAGAATAGTAGAAAAGGCTGTTATAAAATAATTTCAAAAAATTCAAAAGTATTAAAAAGGAGGACTAAGCAATGGTACAGCAACAAAGTAGATTAAAAGTTGCCGACAACACTGGTGCAAGAGAATTAATGTGCATTAGATGTTTAGGTGGTTCACATAGAAAATATGCTGAAATAGGAGATGTAATTGTTGCTTCTGTTAAATCAGCTACACCAGGTGGAGTTGTAAAAAAAGGTGAAGTTGTTAAAGCAGTTGTTGTAAGAAGCAAAAAAGGTGCAAGAAGAGCTGATGGATCATATGTAAAATTTGATGAAAACGCAGCTGTTATCATCCGTGAAGATGGTACACCAAGAGGAACTCGTATATTTGGACCAGTAGCTAGAGAATTAAGAGAAAAAGAATATATGAAAATCTTATCACTAGCTCCAGAAGTTTTATAATTAAAAACAATTTAAAAACTAAATTAATAAATACCTAAAAGAAACAGAGGTGAATAAATTGAGAATAAAAAAAGGTGATACAGTTAAAATTTTATCTGGAAATGATAAAGGAAAAACTGGAGAAGTTTTAGAAGTAATACCAAAAACAAATAAAATAATTGTTAAAGGTGTTAATATAAGAAAAAAACATATCAAACCTAGAAAACAAGGTGAAGAAGGTGGAATTATTTCTGCAGAATGTGCAATACATAGTGCAAAAGCAAATGTTGTTTGCCCAAAATGTGGAAAAGCTACTAAAATAGGATATGTAGAAGAAAAAGGTGAAAAAGTTCGTGTTTGCAAAAAATGTGGTGCGAAAATAAAATAATGAGATAAAAGTGTGTGAAAGGAGGAACTAAGTTAATGGAAAAACTTAGAGAACAATACGAAAAAGAAGTTGTTCCAGCATTAATGAAAAAATTTAATTATACTTCTATTATGCAAGTTCCAAAGCTTGAGAAGATAGTAATTAATATCGGATTAGGAGAGACAAAAGATAATCCTAAAGCTTTAGATAATGCTATGAACGACTTAAGCTTAATTACAGGTCAAAAACCAATAGTAACAACAGCAAAAAAATCAATAGCAGCTTTTAAACTAAGAGAAGGTGCAAAGATAGGTTGCAAAGTAACATTAAGAGCTGGAAAAATGTATGATTTTGCTTATAAATTATTTAATGTAGCTCTTCCTAGAGTTAGAGATTTTAGAGGAGTTTCAGGAAATTCTTTTGATGGAAGAGGAAATTACTCAATGGGTGTTAAAGAGCAATTAATATTCCCAGAAATCGAATATGATAAAGTAGATAAATTAAGAGGAATGGATATTATATTCGTAACTACAGCTAAAAGTGATGAAGAAGCTAAAGAATTACTTACACTTTTAGGAATGCCATTTAAAAACTAAGCCAATTGTTGAATATTTTTAAGTTAGCTTAGGTTAGCAGCCTAAAGTTGCATAGATTTATTAAAGAAAGGAGTCTCAAATGGCTAAAAAATCATTAAAAGTAAAATGTGCAAAACCACAAAAATATGCAACTAGAGAATACAATAGATGCAAACTTTGTGGAAGACCACATTCATATATTAGAAAATATGGAATTTGCCGTGTTTGCTTTAGAGAATTAGCACATAAAGGAGAAATTCCTGGTGTAAAAAAAGCAAGTTGGTAAAACTAATATACTTATACAAACAATAAAGTAAAAAATAAAATATAGAGAAGGAGGGTAAAAAAGTGAATACAACTGACCCAATAGCAGATATGTTAACAAGAATAAGAAATGCAAATAGTGCAAAGTTTAAAACAGTAGATGTTCCAACATCTAAAATTAAAAAAGCTATTGCAGAAACTTTACTTGAAGAAGGATATATAAAAGCTTTTGATGAAATAGAAGATGGTGCACAAGGAATCATTAGAATTACCTTAAAATATGATGAGAAAGGTAATAGAGTAATTGATGGTTTAAGAAGAATTAGTAAACCAGGTTTAAGAATTTATGCTTCAAAAGATGAATTACCAAAAGTATTAAATGGTTTAGGTATTGCATTAATTTCTACATCAAAAGGTATTATGACAGATAAAAAAGCAAGAGAATTAGGTATAGGTGGAGAAGTTTTAGCTTACATTTGGTAATTTAAAACTACATACCTAATAAAGTTAAAATTAAGATATGGCGAAAAGATTTGAGCTATTCAAATTTCAATTAACCAAATATATAATTAAAGAAGGAGGAAACCTAAGATGTCTAGAATAGGAAATAAACCTATTACAGTACCAGAGGGTGTTGAAGTAAAAGTAGATGGTCAAAATATTACTGTAAAAGGACCAAAAGGAACATTAGCAAGAGAAATTCATAAAAATATGAAAGTAAATCTTGAAGGAAATGTTTTAACTGTAGTAAGACCAGATGATGAACCATCTAATAAAAGTTTACATGGTTTAACAAGAACATTAATTAACAATATGATTGAAGGAACACTTCATGGATATGAAAGAAAATTAGAAGTAAATGGAGTTGGATATAGAGCTCAAAAACAAGGAAATAAACTTGTTTTAACTTTAGGATATTCACATCCAGTAGAGATGGAAGCTCCAGAAGGAATAACTTTTGATGTTCCAAGTGCAAATGAAATCATTGTAAAAGGTATGGATAAAGAGCTTGTTGGTCAAACAGCAGCAGTTATTAGAACCAAAAGACCACCTGAAGTCTATAGAGGAAAAGGTATTAAATATGCTGAAGAAGTTATTAGACGCAAGGAAGGTAAAGCTGGTAAAAAATAAAATTTAAATTTAAAATAATTTTTTAAATGTTCAGGTTATATGTAAGCTTTAGGGGGTATATTTAATCCCTTAAAGAATATACTTGAGGGATTAGATATACCCCTAGAAGTAAAACCTAGAAAGGAGAAAAAATGATTACTAAAATAAATAGAAAAGCTGAAAGAGCTAGACGCCATGCAAGAGTTCGTACAAAGATTAGTGGTACAGCAGATTGTCCTAGACTTGCAGTTACAAAAAGTAATAGAAATATTATTGCTCAAGTAATAGATGATACAAAAGGTGTTACACTTGCTTATGCATCATCATTAGATAAAGAAGTAAAAACTAAAGCAGCTAATAAAGAAGCAGCTAAGGAAGTTGGAACTTTAATAGCAAAAAGAGCTTTAGAGAAAAAAATAAAAGCTGTTGTATTTGATAGAGGCGGATTTATATATCACGGTGTTATCAAAGAAGTAGCAGAAGCTGCTCGTGAAGCAGGATTAGAGTTCTAAAAGAAGGAGGGAAAAAATAATCCATGGAAGAGAAATCAGTAGAATTAAAAGAAAAAGTTGTTGCTATCAATAGAGTTGCTAAGGTTGTTAAAGGTGGTAGAACTTTTAGATTTAGTGCCGTTGTTGTTGTTGGAGATGAACAAGGTCATGTTGGAGTTGGAAATGGAAAAGCTGCAGAAGTTCCAGATGCAATAAAAAAAGCAATAGAAGATGCTAAAAAGAATTTAGTTACTGTACCTATTGTAGGAACAACAATTCCTCATGAATTCGTTGGTAGATTTGGTAGTGCAAATGTAGTATTAAAACCAGCTCCTGAAGGTTCTGGAGTTATTGCAGGAGGAAGTGTAAGACCAGTACTTGAGCTTGCTGGATATAAAGATATAAAAACAAAAGTTATTGGAACTAACAATCCAAGAAATGTTGTTTATGCTACAATTGAAGCTTTAAAGAGTATGGCTACTGTTGAAGCTGTTGCTAAGAAAAGAGGAAAAAAAGTTAGCGAAATCTTATAGTTTTTTACTGAGCAAAAAATAAGTGCAATCTTATAATTTTTCGTAAAATAAAAAATATAATTTTATAATTTTAAAAAAATAGAAAATAAAATATTTAAAAATTATTTTTTAAATGATATAATCGGAATAACAAAATTCAAACTAGAGGAGGTGCAAAAACAAAATGGAACTTGGAAACTTACATCCAGCAGTTAAAAAAGTTACTAAAAAAAGAGTTGGTCGTGGAATAGGTTCAGGACTTGGAAAAACTTCAGCTAGAGGACAAAAAGGACAAAAAGCAAGATCAGGTGGTGGAGTTAGAAGAGGTTTTGAAGGAGGTCAAACACCATTATATAGAAGATTACCAAAAAGAGGTTTTAATAATATTTTTGCAAGAACATATACAGAAGTAACTTTAAGTATGTTAAATCAATCTAAAGCTACTGAAGTTACAGCAGAAACATTATTAGAAGAAGGAATTATAGGAAAAATTAATGATGGAATCGTTGTTTTAGGAAACGGAAACTTAGAGAAAAAATTAACAGTTAAAGCAACAAGATTTACAAAAGCTGCTGCAGAAAAAATACAAGCTGCAGGTGGAAAGATTGAGGTGATTTAGTTGTTTAAGACTATTAAAAATGCTCTAAAGACTCCAGAAGTTAGAAAAAAATTATTGTATACATTAATTCTAATTGTAATATTTAGATTAGGCTGTTATATAACGGTACCTGGTGTAGATACATTTACTTTAGCAGAGCAAATGAGTTCTGCTACAGGAACCTTAACAGGATTAATAGATACAATTTCTGGTGGTGCTTTTTCTAGATTGTCAATATTTGCAATGACAATTACACCATATATTACATCTTCAATTGTTATACAATTGTTAGCAATGATAATACCTTCATTAGAAAAATTAATGAAGGAAGGTGGAGAATTAGGTAAACAAAAAATTAATAGATATACAAAACTATTAACTTTAGTATTATCTTTAGTAGAAGCTTTAGGAATTTATATTTCTTATAGTTCTACAGGAATTTTTATTAATCCAGGCTTTTTAACAGGATTAATAGTAGTTGTATCTTTAATGACTGGTACAGCAATACTTATGTGGCTTGGTGAGCAAATTACTAATAAAGGTATTGGAAATGGTATTTCAATTATAATCTTTATAGGTATTATTTCAAGCTTACCATCAGCGATAGTTTCTTTGTGGAATCTAATAGTAACAGATACAGGTTTCAGTACAGTAGGATTTGTAACAGCTATTGCAGTAATAGTTGGAGCTTTGATTTTAGTAGCAGGTGTTGTATTTGTACAACAAGCTGAAAGAAGAGTTCCAGTTCAATATGCAAAAAAAGTAGTTGGAAGAAAAATGTATGGTGGACAAAATACACATATACCACTTAAGTTAGCAATGGCAGGTGTAATGCCTATAATCTTTGCTTCTTCATTTATGACTTTCCCAGCTATGTTAATTCAAATTTTTGCAGCAGATAGCATTACTGGTACAGGATTTTTAGCAGGATTATATAAATTCTCTATTGCAACATCAACATCAGATGTTGGATGGGGATATTCTTTAGCAAATGCTTTAGTATACTTAGTATTAATAGTAGGATTTACTTTCTTCTATACATTTGCTACATTTAATCCAGCTGAAGTGTCTACAAATATTAAACAAAATGGTGGTTTTATTCCAGGAATTAGAGCAGGAAAACCTACAACAGATTATTTAACAAGTGTTATTAGCAAATTAACATGGTTTGGATCTTTATTCCTAAGTGTTATTGCTATATTGCCAATGCTTATGAGATTTACAAGCTTAAATCTTGCATTTGGTGGTACTTCAATATTAATCGTAGTTGGTGTTGCACTAGAGACAGTTCAACAATTAGAATCACAATTAGTAATGAGACACTACAAAGGTTTCTTAGAAAAGTAAGAAGATTAATTAGGCAGGTCTTATATAGACCTTGCCTAATTTAGATTTATAAAATTTAAATTTATATATAAGAAATAAATTTAATTTTATATTTTATATATGAATTTAAAAAATAGGAGGTAAATTTATGATTATTATTATGTTAGGTGCACCAGCTTCTGGAAAAGGAAGTGTTGCAGAAATTTTATCTGCAGAATATAAAATTCCAGCCATTTCAAGTGGAGATATTTTTAGAAAGAATATTAGTGAACAAACAGAACTTGGAATTAAAGCTAATGAGTATATGACAAAAGGTCAATTGGTACCAGATGATATTACAGTTTCTATGATAAAAGCTAGACTTTCAGAATCAGATACAAAAAATGGTATGATTTTAGATGGTTTTCCAAGAACAGTAAAACAAGCCGAAGCATTAGATCAAATGCTTGAAGAGTCAGGAAAGAAAATAGATATAGTTGTAAATTTAGAAACACCTGAAGATGAAATACTTCAAAGAATAACAAATAGAAGAATTTGTTCAAACCCAGAATGTAAGGCTGTTTACAATACAGTTTTGCATCCATCAAAAGTAGAAGGAATTTGTGATAAATGTGGAAGTAAATTATATCAAAGAGATGATGATACAATAGAAAAAGCAAAGAATAGATTGGTAGTTTATTTTGAACAAACGGCACCACTTACAGAATATTATAAAAAGACTGGTGCTTTATATTCTACAACTTTAAGTCAAAAGATAAATAGAATGAAGGAAGAAGTTTCTAAAGATGTTATTGAGTATTTAAAAAATAAATAAGGTTGGAAATAGAGGTTAAAAAATTGGTAACGATAAAGTCAAATAGAGAAATAGAGCTTATGAAAGAAGCTTGCAATATAACAGCTAAAACTTATGAAATGTTAGAAAAAAATATAAGACCAGGAATTTCTACTTGGGAATTAGATAAATTAGCAGAAGATTTTATAAAAGCACAAGGAGGAAGACCTGCACAGAAAGGTTATCCAAGTGGTATAAAGGGAGTTCCAAATTTTCCAGCAACACTATGCATATCTGTAAACGATGCAGTTATCCATGGAATTCCTTCAAAAAACGAAATTCTAAAAGATGGAGATATAGTAAGCATAGATTTGGTAGTAGAAAAAAACGGATATCACGGAGATGCTGCTAGAACATTTTTATGTGGAAATGTATCTGAAGAAGCAAAAAGATTAGTAGAAGTTACAAAACAATCTTTTTTTGAAGCTATAAAACAAGCAAAAAAGGGAAATAGAGTAGGAGATATATCTCATGCAGTAGAAAGTTATGTAAAACCTTATGGCTTTTCAGTAGTAAGAGAATTTCAGGGACATGGTATTGGAAAAGAAATGCACGAAGATCCAGGAATTCCAAATTACGGAAAAGCTGGTAGAGGTTTAAGATTAGAACCAGGAATGACTTTAGCTGTAGAACCTATGATAATAGCTGGTAAACCAGATATTTGGGAGCTAGAAGATGGTTGGACAATAGTAACAGCAGATGGAAGTTTAGCAGCTCACTATGAAAATACAATTTTAATTACAGAAAATGAAGCAAAAATATTGACAATTTGATAAAAGTGTTATATACTATACTAGCTTATTGGTAAAAATAGGCAAAAAATTGTAATTTATAAAAGAAAAAATACCAAAATTACAATTATAGGAGGGAAAAACACTTGTCTAAAGAAGATGTTATTGAAGTTGAAGGTACAGTTATAGAAACTTTACCAAATACAAATTTTAAAGTAGAACTTGAAAATGGGCATCAAGTATTAGCACATATTTCAGGAAAACTTAGAATGAATTACATTAAAATTCTCCCAGGTGATAAAGTTAAATTAGAATTATCACCATATGATCTAACAAAAGGTCGTATTACTTGGAGAGCAAAATAAGCTAAGAAATATTATTTATATAAATTTAGGGAGGGAAAGAAATGAAAGTAAGACCATCAGTTAAAAAAATGTGCGAAAAATGCAAAGTTATCAAAAGAAAAGGTGTTGTAAGAGTAATTTGCGAAAACCCAAAGCATAAACAAAGACAAGGTTAATTTAATTTTTGATATTAACACAAATATGTAGCGGCTGAATTTATTTCATATTTGTGTTTATATATATTAGCTTTAAGGCTATTTAAATATGCAAAAATAAAATTAACCTAGCTTTTTTGCGTATTTAAATACATTTCAACTTAAGGCGCAAAATCCTAAATAAAAAGGAAAAGATAAAATATTTTGGAGGTGCTAAAATTTATGGCTCGTATAGCAGGAGTAGATTTACCTAGAGAGAAAAGAGTAGAAGTAGGACTAACATATATATATGGTATTGGACTTGCTAGCTCACAAAAAATTCTTAAAGAAGCTGGAATTAATCCAGATACTAGAGTAAAAGATTTAACAGATGAAGAAATAGCTAGTATTAGAAAAGCTATGGAAGGTTACAAAACAGAAGGAGACCTTAGAAGAGAAGTCGCTTTAAATATTAAAAGACTTACAGAGATTGGTTGCTATAGAGGATTAAGACATAGAAAAGGTTTACCTGTAAGAGGACAAAGAACAAAAACTAATGCTCGTACAAGAAAAGGTCCAAGAAAATTAGTAAGTAAAAGCAAAAAAGCTTAAGTTAGTAGGAAATAAATTAAGGAGGGAATACTAAATGGCAAAGGCTAATACAAAGAAAACAGGTGTTAGAAGAAGAGAGAGAAAGAACATAGATAAAGGTTCTGCTCATATTCATTCTAGCTTTAATAATACAATTGTTTCTATCACAGATGTTCAAGGTAATGTAATATCTTGGGCTAGTGCAGGTGGTCTTGGCTTTAAAGGTTCAAGAAAAAGTACACCATTTGCAGCTGGTCAAGCAGCAGAAACAGCTTCTAAAGCAGCTATGGAACATGGACTAAAAACAGTTGATGTATATGTTAAAGGTCCTGGTGCTGGTAGAGAAGCAGCAATTAGAGCTTTACAAACAGCTGGATTAGAAATTACAATGATTAAAGATGTTACTCCAATTCCACACAATGGTTGTAGACCACCAAAAAGAAGAAGAGTATAGTCTTAATTTGATAAATAAAAATGAGATATATAGAATGCTAAGAACATTCAATTTTAATTTTAGAGATTTTAGAAAGAGGTGTAAATTCACATGGCAAGATATAAAGATGAGCAATGTCGTATTTGCCGTAGAGAAGGACAAAAATTGTTCTTAAAAGGTTGCAGATGCTATTCTGATAAATGTAGTGTAACTAGAAGAAACTATGCTCCAGGACAACATGGACAAAAAAGAACAAAATTATCTGAATACGGTACACAATTAAGAGAAAAACAAAAAACAAGATCATTCTATGGTGTTGGTGAAAAACAATTTAGATCATATTTTGAAATGGCTTCTAATAAAAAAGGAATCACAGGTACAAACTTACTTCAAATATTAGAAACAAGATTAGATAATGTAGTATATAGATTAGGTTTTGGTGCTTCTAGACCACAAGCTAGACAATTAGTAACACATGGAAATATAGAAGTTAATGGAAAAAAAGTTAATATAGCTTCTTATTTAGTAAAACCAGGAGATGTAGTAGCTATTAGAGAAATTAGAAAAGATAATCCAGTAGTTAAAGCAAATCTTGAAAATGGTGTAACAAGACCTATTCCAGAATGGTTAGAATTAGATAGTGAAAAATTAAGTGGTAAAGTATTAAGATTAGTAACTAGAGAAGAAATTGATTTACCAGTTGAAGAACACTTAATAGTTGAGTTATACAACAAATAATAATATTTATACTTAGGATGTACGAAGGAAAGTTAAAATTTATAAAGGTTAAAAAAGAAACCTATTAGGAGGTAAAAATGATTGAATTTGAAAAACCAAACATCGAATGTGTTGAAGCAGACGATAAGAGGAATTATGCAAAATTCATATGTGAACCATTAGAGCGTGGATATGGAATGACAATAGGAAATTCTTTAAGAAGAATACTATTATCATCATTACCAGGAGCTGCAATAACTAGTATTAAAATAAACGGCGTAGTACATGAATTTTCTACAGTTCAAGGAGTTGTAGAAGATGTTCCTGAGTTAATTGTTAATTTAAAAAGTGTTAGATTAAAAGTATTTGATAACGAAGAAAAAATTATTAGAATTGACCATAAAGGAGCTGGAGAAATTACAGCAGGAGATATTGTAACAGATGGTACTGTTGAAATATTAAATCCAGAATTACATATAGCTACTTTATCTGCTAGTGCTGATTTCCATATGGAAATGACAGTAAATAGAGGTAGAGGATATAATGTAGCTGAAAAAAATAAAAAAGAAAATAATCCAATAGATGTTTTACCAATAGACTCTATATTCACTCCTGTAAAAAAAGTTAATTACTCAGTAGAAAATACTAGAGTTGGACAAATGGTTGATTATGATAAATTAACAATAGAGGTATGGACAGACGGAAGTTTAAAACCATTTGAAGCTTTAAGCTTAGCTGCTAAAGTAATGGTAAGTCATTTAGAATTATTTATTGATTTATCAGAAGCTTCAAAGAATACTCAAGTTATGGTTGAAAAAGAAGAATCAAAGAAAGAAAAAGTTTTAGAAATGCCTATCGAAGAACTTGAACTTTCTGTAAGATCATATAATTGCTTAAAGAGAGCAGGAATTGCAACAGTTGAAGATTTAGCAAATAAATCTCAAGAAGATATGATGAAAGTTAGAAATCTTGGTAAAAAATCATTAGATGAAGTTACTAATAAACTAATTGCATTAGGATTAAACTTTGCATCAGAAGAAGATTAATTTTAAGGAAGGTGAAATAAAGTGGCAGGAACAAGAAAACTTGGAAAACCAACTGACCAAAGAATGGCAATGCTTAAATGTTTAACAACAGATTTAATATTAAATGGTAAAGTTGTTACAACAGAAGCAAGAGCAAAAGAAGTAAAAGCTATTGCAGATAGTGTTATTGCTTTGGCTGTTAAAGAATATAAAAACTTTGAAGAAGTAGAAGTAAAAGTTGTAAAAGCTAAATTAGATAGCAAAGGTAAAAAAGTTACAGAAAAAGTAACAAGCAAAAATGGAAAAGAATATTTAAGAGTTGTAAAAGAAGAAACAACTGAAAAAAGACAAAAAGATATGCCTTCAAGATTAAATGCTAGAAGAAAATTAATGACTAAAGTAAATAAAGTAGAAGGAGTAGATTTAATGAATAAATTATTTAATGAAATCGCTCCAAAATATGAAGGTAGAGCAGGTGGATACACAAGAATATTAAAAATGGAGCCTAGAAGAGGCGACAATGCTGATGTAGCTTTATTACAATTAGTATAGATTTTAAATTTAAAGTAAAGCCCTTAAAGAAAGGGTTTTATTTTTTTTGTAAAAAGTAACAGAAAAATAAAATTGACATAAGATGTATTAGAAGAGTTATAAAGGGGGCTTTAAGATGTTCAATTTTATTTTTGAAACAATAATATGGTGTTTAGCTGTATATGGAATAATTTGTTTAATAGAAAATATATATCAAAACTATACATATAAAAAAATAAGAAAAAATGTTAAATTAATATTAGCAGTGAAAAATGCAGAAGAAGGAATAGAAAATTATGTAAAAGAGCTAAAATTCGGGAAAAATTTTTTTAATAATCTAGTTGTTATAGATTTAAATTCAGAAGATAATACAGTAAACATATTAAAAGAGCTTGAAAAAGAAACTTTAAATATGAAAATTTTAAACGAAGAAGAAGGAAAAAAATATTTGAATCATTTAACTATATAAACTAAAACCACTAACTGTTTATTCAGCTAGTGGTTTTAAGTTATAGAAATTATCTTTCTGATTCTTTTTCAAGCTTTTGAGAATGCTTAATTATTTTGCGAAAATTTTTCTGTATAGAAGTATGATTTATTTGATATTTTTTATAATCAAGTATAGGCATAAATTTTAACTCTTTTATTTCCCATTTGTAACTACTATTATTAAAAACAGCACAATGAGTACCATCTAAAAGTTTTTTTTGTTCTTCTAAAGAAAGTTTCGATTTAAAAGCTGAGTATGGTATATTATAAATATTTTGAAAGTCATCATACTTGGTTTTTAAATTTTTTTCAAAAGTAAGAGGTTCTAATAAGCCATAATTATTAGGCTTTATATAAGTAGGTACATTAAGGATATGAAAAAAATTATTTTGCTTATATATTTTATCATGGCTAAATATACCATATTCAGAATGTTTATGCATATTACTAGTTCTAAATTGAAATTCAATAGCTTTTTGAGAAGTATTTTCAAAATTAGGTAAATTGGCCGAGTAGTGAAGGGATTGATATAGTGTTTCTTTAGGATATCTAATATAATCTCTTACAAAGCTAGAAAATCGTTTTAGAAAGAAAGGTGATTTAAACTTAGGTATATATAAATTAACTTCTTTTGGATTTATATTATAATTGTGCTTTCCTTTAATTTTTTCTAAACGCTCTTTACGAATTGGAATAGGATTAAAACCCTGTTTTTCAGCTATATCTATCTGATCTTTTAATAATTTGTAACATCTTTGTACTTCAAGAAACTCAGAATTAAAAAAATTATTTTTAGGTAAAATATATCTAAAAGCAATAAAATCTCTTAAACTAAAATTTAAATTCTTTAAATCTCTATTTTCTTTAATATATTCACAAATTTTATCTTTAATTTTTTCATCTGCACTTAAAAGAGATTTTATTCTGCCTTCAAGATTAAGTTTAGGATATTTTTTCTTTAAAGTAATATATTGACTATTCATAAAACTTAAAAGCTCTTTAAAGGCATTGTCGTTGGGATTTGCTAAACTTTGATAGTATTTAAGACCATTAAGATAGGCCATATATATTTTATAAGAACTACTAGGTAAGTTTGTAGTATTTATGAAATTTTCTAAGTTATTTATATAAGTATCTAAAATTTCTTCAGAAGTATTTCCAGAAATATCGGTTAATTTTAGATTAAAAATATCTTTTGTATTCTGCATAAGACCTCCTATTTTTTTGTTGCAACAAATTAATTATAATATATTAAAAATTAAAAAAGCAATAGATTTTATGTAAAACTCGTTGACAATTAATACCATAAATAGTATAAAAAAGTAAAATTTAGACAAAAAAATACAGCAAGCTTTATATTGTGCTATTTGCTAAAATATGATAAAATAATCTGAGTTAAAAGTTTAAAAATTTTTAAGAAATAAATAAAAATAAAGGAAGGAAATTTATATGAAAAAAGTAGAACTACTAGCACCAGCAGGTTCTTACGAGAAGGCAAAAATAGCAATTATGTATGGAGCAGATGCATTATATTGTGGTACACCAAAACTTTCTTTGCGTTCTCGATCAGAAGTTCAAGATAGTGATTTAGAAAAGATTGTTAAATATGCACATGAAAGAGGAGTAAAGGTATATCCAGCTATAAATATTTATGCTTGGGATGAAAACTATGAAGATATAAAAGCTCAGGCAAAATTACTAAATGATTTAAGAGTAGATGGAATTATTATATCTGATGGGGGAGTTGTAGATGCAATAAAAGAAGCAGCACCAGATGTAGATGTTCATATTAGTACACAAGCAAATACTGTTAGCTATCATACTTGTAATTTTTGGTATAAGAATGGAGCTAAAAGAATTGTACTAGGCAGAGAACTAAATAAAAAACAGATAAAAGAAATAATGGAAAATAAACCAAAAGATTTAGAAATAGAAATGTTTTGCCATGGTGCAATATGTTTTGCGTATTCTGGAAGATGCTTTTTAAGCGAATTTTTAGCAGGTAGAAGTGGAAATTTAGGAGATTGTGCGCAAAGCTGTAGATGGGCATATAATGTATATGTAGAAGAGACTAATAATCCAGGTAATTTAATGCCAGTTGATACTGATGAAAAAGGTACTTATATATTTTCTTCAAAAGATTTATGTTTAATTAAAGAAATACCAGAAATAATTGAAATGGGAGTAGAAAGTCTAAAAATTGAAGGAAGATTAAAAACAGAGTACTATTTAGCAACTGTAGTAAATGCTTATAGAAACGCAATAGATGACTATATGAGAGATCCTGAAAATTATAACTTTGAAAAATATTTGAAAGAGTTAGAAAAAACAAAAACTAGAGGATTAACAACATTTTATTTTAATGATAGAAATAATAAAGATTTCCAAGATTATTCAGGAAGGCAATATAATGCTGAATACGAATTTGGTGGAAAAATTATTAAAGATATTGATAATAGAACTTTAATAGAAATAAGAAATAAGCTAACAGTAGGAGATACCTTGGAATTATTAGTTCCAAAACAAATAGAACCAATTTCTTTTAAAATAGAAAAGCTATGGGATGCAGATACAATGGAGGAAATAAATACTGTAAATCCAGGAAGAGCTGAGCAAAAAGTAATTCTTGAGATTCCAGCAAAAACAGAAGAGGGATGGATTTTAAGAAGAAAAAAATAAATCGTATAGAACAAAAAAGTCCTTAATTATGCTATGAACTGAACCCAAAAAGTTAAACAGTTTTTGATTAAGTTTATATTAGGCTAATTTTAAGGAATGAATTCTGTAA